>JAPLTZ010000106.1:1663-8092 GCA_026397895.1 Verrucomicrobiota bacterium
TTCACCGCGAGCTTCTGGAATTCCGGCTGCATCCCGTCGCGGACGACAAGTATGATTTCGTCCACGCAGGCGGCGGCATTGAAACTCGCCCAAGTGTGCGCGACGACGGGCCGCCCGGCGACTTCGAGCCAGAGCTTGTCCACGTTCGCACCCCCCGGCGCGCCAGAGTGCGCCAGCACGGCGGCGGCCATGCGAGTGCCCTTGCCGGCGGCGACGATGATGGCGGATGTCATACGGCGGAGAGGTTGCAATCTAGGCACGCTGCCAGTCCAGCACTTTCAACTGCACGGCGCACTTGCCGTTGTAGTCGTTCACGCTCGGCGCGAAGGCGAGATCGAATTCGCCCACGGGCAGCGATTCCTTGCCCGCGCCCCACCAGACACATTCGTGCGTGACGATGCCGTCCGTCACCCAGAGTTTGACGTGCTGCTTTTCCGCGCCCATGCGCTGGAGCGGCTTCGCGTGCGTGAGCCGGCGCGCAAAAAATTGCACCGGCGGATTCGCCTGCCCCGTCGGCTGGAGGCGCTCCAGTTCGGCGAGCGTCTCCAGCGAAATCTCCTTCAACTCCACTTCCGCGTCGAGCCGCAGCGGCGGTTGCAAATCTTCCGGTTTCAGACTGCGCTTGGCGATTTCGTTGAGCCGCGCGCGGAAGGCGTCCAGGTTTTCCGGCGCGATGGTCACGCCCGCCGCCATCGCGTGGCCGCCGTGCTTGATGAGCAGGTCGCTGCATTCGCGGAGCGCGGCGGCGAGGTCGAAGCCCGCGATGCTGCGGCCCGAGCCGCGCCACGCACCGCCTTCGCCGCCGATGATGAAGGTGGGCCGGTAAAATTGCTGGAGCACGCGCGACGCCACGATGCCCACCACGCCGATGTGCCAGAGCAACTGGCCCTCCACGATGACGAAGTCGGTCTGCGGATTGAACCGCGCCCGCACCGCGCCGATGACTTCGTCGCTGATGCCGCGCTCGATCTTCTGGCGTTCGCGATTGTGGGCGTCGAGGTTTTGCGCGAGCGGCGTGGCCTCGGCTTCGTTCGCGGCGAGCAGCAAGTGCAGCGATTCTTCGGCGTTCTCCAAGCGACCGGCGGCGTTCAAGCGCGGCGCGAGTTGGAAACCCACGTCTGTGACGCCAAGTTTTTCCGGCGACTGCGCGACAGCTTTCAGCGCGACGAGGCCGGGGCGTTTGGTGGCGTTCAGCCGCTCCAATCCGGCGGTGACGAGGATGCGGTTCTCGCCGGTGAGCGGGACGATGTCGGCGATGGTGCCGAGCGCGACGAGGTCGAGGAGCGGGCGTAAATCGTAGTCGGCAGCGCCGGGCAGGCCGGTCTCGCGGCCGCGTTTCACCAGCGCGTGCGCGAGCTTGAAGGCGAGACCGGCGGAACACAATTCAGTCGAGGGGCGAAGGTCGAGGGTCGAGGGCGGAGCAATTCCCGGCTCTCGCCTCTCGGCTCTCGCCTCTCGACTGTGCAACTGCGGGTTCACGAGCGCGATGGCGGCGGGCGCGGGCGACGAGACTTGATGGTGGTCGAGGACGATGACGTCCACGCCGCGCTCGCGCAGCCAGGCGATGCTTTGCACGGCGGTGCTGCCACAGTCCACGGCGAGCAGCAGCGTGGTGGGGAATTTCTTGAGGCAGTTTTCCACGCCGTCCTGACTGAGGCCGTAGCCTTCGTCCATGCGGTGCGGCAAATAATAGTTCACCGTCCAGCCGAGCGCGCGCAGGACTTCGACCAGCAGCGCGGTGGAGGTGACGCCGTCCACGTCGTAGTCGCCGAAGATGACGAGCGGCTCGTTCGCTTCGCGGGCGCGGTGGAGGCGGGCGACGGCGGCATCCATGTTCGGCAGCAGGAACGGGTCGGCGAGGTTCTTGAGGCGCGGCGCGAGGAAGTTTTCCACGGCGGCGGCTTCGCTGAGGCCACGGTTGAGGATGCATTGCGTGAGGAGCGAGGAGACTTTGAGCGTGGCGGCGAGGGATTCCGCGAGGAGCGGTTGGGGCGGCGCGACGGACCAGCGGAATTTCATTTCAACCACGAATTAACACGAAGGAACACGAATGGGAAACGGATTCGTGTTTATTTGTGTCCGTTCGTGGTTGGTCTTTCGCGGCGCGTGGCCTGGACGGAGAGGAGGATCGAGCCGGCGATGATGAGGACGACGACGCCCAGCGAGAGCGGCGTGGGGATGTGGACGTATTTCACGGCGACCATCTTGAAGCCGATGAAAACAAGCACGACGGACAGGCCAGCTTTGAGATAGCGGAAGTATTGAATCGCGCCAGCGAGCACGAAGTAGAGCGAGCGCAGGCCGAGGATGGCAAAGACGTTCGAGGTGAAAACGATGAAGGGGTCGGTGGTGACGGCGAAGATGGCGGGGATGGAGTCGGTCGCGAAAATCAGGTCGGTGGTCTCGACGAGCACCAGCACCAGCGCCAGCGGCGTGAGGGCCACCGCGCCGTTGAGCCGGGTGACGACGGCGAGGTTTTTCTCGGGGTCGGATTCCTTTTCCTTGGTGAAGACCATTTTCAAACCGGAGAAGATCAGGAACGCGCCGAGCGCGACGAGCAGCCAGTCGAAGCGTTGGATGAGTTCCACGCCGAGCCAGATCATCGCGCCGCGCATGAGGAGCGCGCCGAGGATGCCCCAGAACAGCACGCGGTGCTGGTGATGGCTCGGAACGTGGAAATGCGCGAAGATGAGGGCGATGACAAAGACGTTGTCCATCGAGAGCGAAAGCTCGATGACGTAGCCGGTGATGAATTCGACGGTCTGCTTCAGCTCCCAATGATGGACGACGGATGGCGCAAGGATGAGGCCGAACAGCATGGCGAGCGAGCACCAGACGGCGGTCCACGCGAGCGCTTCCTTGAAGCGGACGACGTGGGCTTTGCGGTGGAAGACGCCGAGATCCAGCGCGAGGAAGACGAGGACGCAGGCGACAAATCCCGCCCAGTGCCACGGAGTGATGGAGGCGGCGGCGGGCATGTTCGTTTTCAGTTCCTAATCGTAATCCTCATCTTAATCGTAATCGTTTTTCAGAGTCCGGGGCGATTACGATCAGGATTACGATTACGATTATGAATCGTCACGCGTGCGTGGTTTCGGTGTTCTGCATCGTCACCTGGTTGCCGGTCAGGGGCCGCTCGCCCTTGTGCCACCACAGCACCAGCGCGCTGGCGATGTAGATGGACGAATACGTGCCGGTGATGATGCCGACGAGGAAGGTGAAGGCGAAGTCGTTGATCACGCCGCCGCCGAACAGGTAGAGCGACATCGTGGCGAGGAACACCGTGCCGGAGGTGATGATGGTGCGGCTCAGGGTCTGGTTGAGCGCCTGGTTGATCAGCTCGCGGAAGCTGCCGCGCACGCCGAGTTTCAGGTCTTCGCGGATACGGTCGAAGATGACGATGGTGTCGTTGATGGAGAAGCCGATGATGGTCAGCACGGCGGCGACCATGGTGGCGTTGAATTCGCGGCCGGAGAGGCAGTAGCAGCCGATGGTCATCAGCACGTCGTGCAAGATGGCGATGACGGCACCGACGGCGAAGGAGAATTCGTAGCGGAACGCGACGTAAATCAGGATGCCGAACAGCGAGAGCAGCGAGGCGACGATGGCGGCCTGTGCGATTTCGCGGCCGACGACGGGACCGACCTGGTCCACGCCGGGGCGGTCGAACCTGGCTTCGGGGAATTTGGCCTTCAGCGCGGCGGTGACTTTGTCCGCCGTGTTGAACGCGGTGATGATGCGCAGTTTTTCGGACTGCGTGGAGATTTCCTTCTGATACGCGATGGTGGAATCGCCAATCTTGAGATCGTTGATCGCGGCACGGAGTTTGTCGGGGTCAACCTTCTGGACGAAGGTGTAGGTCTGCTGGTCGCCGCCCGCGAAATCCACGCCGAACATCCCGTGGCCGCGGACGAACACGCCGTAGCCGATGCCGATGAGGATGATGGTCCACGAGATGGCAAAGGCGGGTTTCGCCAGCTTCATGAAATCGAGTTTCATGTTGCGGATGATGTGCAGCATGGGCAGCGACTTGAGCCAGTTGCGGGCAAGGAGGAAGTCGAAAATCACCCGCGTCACGACCAGCGCGGTGAACAAGCTCGCGGCCACGCCGATGGTGAGCGTGACGCCGAAACCTTTGACCGGGCCGGTGCCCATAAAAATGAGGATGATGGATGAGATGAGCGTGGTGACGTGCGAGTCGAAGATGGTGCCGAAGGCCTTGTCATAACCGGCCTGCAGCGCGCCGCGCAACGATTTTCCCTTGCCGGACTCTTCGCGGATACGCTCGAAGATCAGCACGTTGGCGTCCACCGCCATGCCGATGGTGAGGACGACGCCCGCGATGCCGGGCAGCGTAAGCGTGGTGCCAACGGAGCACATGACGCCGAGCAGGATGACGATGTTCAGCATCAGCGCGATGTCGGCGACGAGGCCGGCGATCAAATAGTAGGCCAGCATGAAGCCAGCGACAGCGGCGGTGCCGTAGAGCGCGGCCTTGATGCCGCTGGCGATCGAGTCCTTGCCGAGCGACGGGTCCACTTCGCTGGACTGGATGATGGAGACGGGGACTTCGAGCGGGTTTTCCAAAATGCTAGCGAGCTGTTGCGCCTGTTCCGGGGTGAAGCTGCCGCTGATGCGCGCGCTGCCGCCAAGGATGGGTTCGTTGATGTTCGGCGCGGAATAGACTTCGCCGTCGAGGACGATGGCGAGCTGGTGGTTGACGTTTTCCTGCGTGACTTGGGCAAAGAGTTCCGCGCCCTGCGAGTTGAAGGTGAGTTCAATTTCGGGGGCGTTGTTGATGTGGTTGCGGACGGCCATGGCGTATTTGACGAATTTGCCGGTGAGGCCGTGTTCGGGCTTTTTCTTCACCAGATAGCCGGCGACTTCCTGACCGTTGCGGGCGCGGTGGGGGTTGGGCTTGAACACATAGCCCGGCTCGGTCACGCCCTGCAGGAGCAGTTCGTCGCTCTCGGGATGCACGATGCAGAATTCGAGGTAGGCGGCCTTCTGAATCTGGGTCTTGGCGAGTTCCTTGTCGGCTTCGGACAGGCCGGGGAGCTGGATGAGGATGCGGTCGCCGCCCTGCGGCTGGATGATGGGCTCGGCGACGCCGAACTTGTCCACGCGCTTGCGGAGGACTTCGATGGCTTGGGTGAGGATGCGCTGGTTTTTCTCGGAGGCGTCCACGGCGGGCGCGTTGGTGCCGGTGGCGGTGTTGGTGGCGACGCTCGCGGTCTTGGAGAAATCCACGCCTACAAGGAAAGACGTGCCGCCCTGCAAGTCGAGGCCGAGTTTGATTTTGCCGGCACCCTCGCGCTGGAGCTGGTTCAGGATGTAGCGGGTGGGTTCGGGTTTCTGCTTGGCGTCTTCGTAGAACGGAAAGTATTTGACGATGCTGTTCGTGCTGATGGCCTCAATGAGGTTGACGAACTGGCGGTCGGGGCTGGCCTTTTGCAGGGTGTCGAGCCGGACGATGATTTCGCTGTAGGCCGCGTCGCGGGCGAAGGCCTTGGTGCGGAACATGGTGTTCAAGTCCGTGCCGGTGGGCGGGTAGATTTGCACCGCCGACCAGACGAGCACGGCGACGATGATGATGAATCTCCAGAGATTGTTGCGGATCATGGTGGTAAAAAGTTCAGGCTTGGCTGGCTTCGCCGGCGGCGGCTTCGACGACTTCGCCGACGGTGGATTTGAGGACTTCGAGCTTGGTTTCGTCGGAACGGATGACCACCGTGCTGTCTTTCACGGCGAGGACGACGCCGAGAATGCCGCTGCTGGTCACAACTCGGTCGCCCTTCTTGAGTGTCTTGAGCATGGCAGCCTGCTGTTTGGCGCGCTTCTGCTGCGGACGGATCAGCACGAAATAAAACATCACGCCCATGATGGCGAACATGCCGATGGTGGAAACCATTTGCGCCTTGGGGTCGGGTTGCGTGGCGGGCGCGGCTTGCGCGAGGATTAAATTCAGGCTTGGTAGATTCATATTTTTGTAAATCGTGAGCGGTAAACTCTACGGATGAGTCGCCGTTTGGCAAGCGATTAAGCAGCGTTTGGCGGGAGGCAACCCCGCAAAACTGCGGAAAATCTTCTGGTCTCGCCCCCCAGTCCCGTTATTCTGCATCGAATCTTGGTCCCAAAAACATGCTTCGCTCCGCCAGTCTCCGCGTCAAATTGGTGGCGATCACGGTCATCTTCCTGACCCTCGCCCCCACTTTGGGCATGCTCATGTCCACCGTCGAGTCGCGCGACCTCGTCTGGCTGCTCCTGCTCCTCGGCGCCATCGCGCTCGCGCTCGCGTGGTTCATCTGGAGCGAACGCTTCTTCCGCCAGACCAACACCCTTTCCCGCACCGCCAGCCAGCTCGCCGCCGGCGACCTCGCCGCGCGCACCGGCCTGACCGACCAGAAAAGCGAACTCACTCCCCTCGCC
>JAPLTZ010000106.1:8101-9292 GCA_026397895.1 Verrucomicrobiota bacterium
TTCGCCCTCACCACCACCAACTTCAACGACCTCCTCAACCAGGCCGTCAACCTCATGCCCCACACCCTCGAACTCGAATACTGCGGCATCTGGGAAATGCAGCCCGACGGCGAAGCCCTCCAACTCCGCGCCGGCACCGGCTGGCAATCCGACAAGGCCGACCAATCCACCCTCGGCGCGGAAACCGGCTCCCTCGTCAGCCACGTCTTCACCAACGCCGGCGCCGGCGCCGTCACCATCCCCGACCTCCACGCCGAAACCCGTTTCCGCGCCCCCGGATTCCTCACCCGCCACGGCGCCGTCAGCGGCGCCTTCGTCGTCATCGCCGGCGCCACCTGGCCCTTCGGCCTGCTCGGCGTCAGCACCACCAAACCCCGCGTCTTCTCCGACGACGAACTCCATTTTCTCCTCGCCGTCTCCACCGTCATCGCCATGGCCGTCAACCGCCGGCACACCGAAGCCGAACTCCAGAAGCTCGCCAGCTTCGCCCAGTTCAACCCCAACCCCGTCCTCGAATTCGACGCCCACGGCGAACTCACCTACTTCAACGAAGCCGCCGTCACCATGGCCGCCAACCTCGGCCACGAAACCCCCAAGGCTGTCCTCCCCGCCGAAGTCAAACCCATCGTCCTGGAATGCCTCGCCACCGGCCAGAGCCGCCTCCGCCTCGAAACCCGCATTGGCAACCGCACCGTCTCCTGGTCCTTCTACCCCATCATCAGCAACCACGTCGTCCACTGCTACGCCGGCGACATCACCGACAAACTCAACCTCGAAGCCCAGCTCCGCCAGTCCCAGAAAATGGAATCCGTCGGCCAGCTCGCCGCCGGCGTCGCGCATGACTTCAACAACATGCTCACCATCATCCAAGGCCATTCCGGCGTGATCATGGCGCGCCCCAACCTCCACTCCGAACTCCTCGACTCCGCCCAAGCCATCTACTTCGCCTCCGAGCGCGCCGCCAACCTCACCCGGCAGCTCCTCATGTTCAGCCGCAAAAACATCCTCCAACCCAAGCTGCTCGACCTCCGCGAAACCGTCGCCAACATGACCAAGATGCTCCAGCGCATGATCGGCGAAATCATCGATCTGAAATTCACCCCGCCCGCCACCCTGCCCCCCGTCCGTGCCGACGCCGGCATGATGGAACAAGTCATCATGAACCTCGCCGTCAACGCCCGCGACGCCATG
>JAPLTZ010000425.1 GCA_026397895.1 Verrucomicrobiota bacterium
CCACCGCGTGCAGGTCCGCCGCCGAGAGCGAACCGGCCAGTTGCGCCAGCGGCTGATACGGGAGGCAGACGATGTTCCCCGGCTTCCGCTCCGCCGCGAATTGTTTCACCTTCGCGAACTCACTGCCGCCGCCCACGAACAAGAAGGCGAACTGCGGCTCGTCCGCCAGCGCCGCCGCCGCCGCCAGCAACGTGTCCAGCGGATGACACGGGCTGTGGTTGCCGGAATACATCACCACGAACTTCTCCGCCAGCGCGTGCGCCCGGCGGAATTCCGCCCGCCCCGCCGCATCGAACCGCACCGCGTCGTCGTGCGACCACGGCGGGATGACGGCGATGTTTTCCGGCGCGATGCCTTTCGCCTCGACTCGCGCCCGCATGAACCGGTCGAGCACCACGACCTTCTCCGCGCGGCGCAGGCTGAAGCGCGACATCCGTTGCAGGACGCGCGCGGGCCAGGAATTTTCCCGCAGCCAGCCGGCGGCGATGGCTTCGTCGGGATTCAGGTCCATCACCCAGTAGAAAAATTTTCCACCCCGCAGCTTCGCGAACCACGCCCCGATGAACGAGATCAGCGGCGGCGAAGTCAGCGCCACCACCGCGTCCTGGCGCGGCAGCCACAGCAACCGCCAGCAGCCCGCCGCGATGAAGCTCGCGAAATCCGCCGCCCGCCGCCACTTCGCGCCTTTGCCCAGGCTCGTGCCGGCCACGCGATGGATCTCGATGCCTCGCCAGACTTCGTGCGCCGCGAACCGCCGGGAGGAATCGTCATACGCCTTGCGCCCCGTCACCACCGTCACCTGATGCCCGCGCGCCGCCAGCGCCTGCGCGAGCTCGGTCAGATACTGCGCGGTCGCGACCACGTCGGGATGGAACGTCTGGTTGAGCAGCAGGATTTTCATTTGCCGGGCGCGGCCTCGCCGTGTTCCAAGTCGATCACCGCCGCCAGTTGCCGGCGCACGGCGGCTTCGGCCTGCTCATCGTCGGCGATGCCGGCCACGGCCAGTTCCAGGATGCGCAGGCCGTAGTTGCGGCTGCCGTCCATCGCCGCGCCGATGCGGGCGGAAAAACCTTCCCGATAGCTGGCCACGGAATCCGGCGGGGCCGAGTCCTCATATTGGCCGTAATAAACCCGGAGCAACCGGCCGTCCGCCTCGAACAAAAATCTGTGCAGCGCGAACTTCTGCCCGCCAATCTGATAAACGCCCACGCCCAGATTCCGCACCAGTTTCATCCCCGAACCGATCAGGCAATGCTCCGGCCGGTGGGTCTTGTTCAACTGGCTGCGGACGCGGGCATACAGCGAGCGCGAAGGCAGCCACCGGAAATAGACCAGTTGCCAATAGCCGTCCTCCAGCCGGCCCCAGTTGCATTGCGCACCGCTGTCGCAGGATAATTGTCTTTTTACAACATCGGACAAGTTCACCCACTGGAACGCCGGCTGCGTCGTCGGCCAGCGCACCGACCACGCCTGCGCCGCCGCCGACCGCGCCTCATGCGCCCGATACCAGAATTCAA
>JAPLTZ010000048.1:0-1066 GCA_026397895.1 Verrucomicrobiota bacterium
AAGGCGCTGGCGGAATTTGCCTTGAATTGCGAGTCGCCTTCGGAAATCCTCGCCCGCACCAAGGCCTTGGCGCAGTCGGTCGCGCCGAGCCTGTTTGAAAACAAAATGTGACGGCGCTTCCGTCACCCGTTCCCGTCTGACAAAAAACATGAAAGTCATCATCCTCGCCGCCGGCTACGCCACGCGGCTCTACCCGCTCACCCTCACCCGGCCCAAGCCGCTGCTGCCCGTCGCGGGCAAGCCCATGATTGACCACGTCCTCGACAACCTCGCGGCGATTGACGGCATTGACCGCATCTACGTCGTGACCAACGCCAAGTTCGCCGCGCAGTTCCAAGCGTGGGCGGACGATTACCGCGCCAAGAAATCCAAGCTCAACTTCACCATCGTCAACGACGGCTCGACCGACGACACCAACAAGCTCGGCGCCATCGGCGACATCAATTACGTCCTCAATCAGGAAAAGGTGGACGACGACATCATCGTCGTGGCCGGCGACAACCTGTTCAGCGTGAAGCTCGGCGAGTTCGGGAAAGTCTGCCGCGAGAAAAAGACCCCCGTGCTCGCGCTCTACGACGTGGGCAATCTGGAGGAGATCAAGAAATACAATTCCATTTCCTGCGATGCCGCCGGGCGCATCACCTTCTTCGAGGAAAAGCCGAAGAATCCCACCAGCACGCTGACGGGCATCGCGCTGTATTATTATCCCAAGAGCACGCTGCCGCTCATCCGGCAATACGTCGCCGAAGGCAACAACCCCGATCAGCCGGGCCGCCTTGTGCAGTGGCTCTACCCGCGCGTGCCGTTCCACACCTGGGTCGTGCCCGGCATCTGGTATGACATCGGCTCGAAGGAGACGCTGGAGGAGGCGAACAAGATTTTTGCCCGCCAGTAAATTGTTCCGGCCGAATCCCGTTCAGTTTTTCCCGGCGAGGAGCTTCTTCGCTTCGTCCGCGCCGATTTCGCGGAGGAAGAGGTTGCGCCAGCGGATTTCGCCGCCGTGCGTCTGGAGTTCGATGGGGCCTTTGTCGGGGATCGGCGTCTTGCGGTCGTAGAAGTTTTCCAG
>JAPLTZ010000048.1:1087-2633 GCA_026397895.1 Verrucomicrobiota bacterium
GTTCACCACGAGCTGGCCGTTGAGCCACACGCTCACGCGTGCGCCGGCCATGACGATGCGGAACTGGTTCCATTCGCCGAACGGTTTGTCGGCGAGCACGAGCGGGTCTTTGCCGGGCGCGCCGGGTTTGTTGTTCCAAAGTCCGCCGCTGCCCTTGTCCGCGCCGAGCTTGAATTTGGACTGCTCGGTGTAATCCCAAATCTGCACCTGCGGACAGCCGCGCAGGTAGATGCCGGAGTCCGCGCGCGGCACGGTCTTGTATTCGAGCCGCAGTTCAAAATCGCCGTAGTCCTTCACCGTGGTGGCGAATTTCCCGTGGCCGTCGTTGACGAGTTCATCGCCCTCGGCGCGCCAGTGGGCCTGCATGTCCGCCGTCCATTTGGCGTCCTGCTCGGCGCGTTTGTCGGCGGGCAGGGCGAGGTATTTGCGGTGGTCGAAGGTATCGCCGCCGCGCCAGCCAGCGAGGGTTTTCCCGTTGAACAGGGCGATGAATCCCGCCGGCGGCGTGACCGTTCCGGCGCGGGCGACGAAGCCGGCGCAGGCGAGCGCGGCGAGCAGGGCGACGGCTTTTTTCATGCGCGGATGCGGCGGGTTTAGGCTTTGATTTCCCAGCCGGCGCGGTTCTCGCGTTTGATGAAGCGCGCGGCTTCGGGCGCGTTCTTGGCGCGCATGCCGGGGCCGTCCCATTCGATTTTCTTGCCGACGCGCAGGGCCACGCAGCCGAGCAGCATGATTTCGGTGAGCTTCGCGCCGATTTCGAAGCGGGAGAAGCAGGCTTCGGGCTTGTTGTCCTTGACGGCGGCGATCCATTCCTGATGGTGCTGCATGTCCGCGCCGCCGGTGAACTTGTTGCGGGGGACGGTCTGGGGGATGGCCATGGCGGCGGGGTGTTTTTGGGAGGCGAGATATTTCTTGTCGCCGTCCAGTTTCAGCAGGGATTCGCCGCCGTAGGCGTCGCCGGAGAAGTGCTGGCCTTTCTCGCCGATGATGAGGCAGCCGCTGCCGGGGATTTCGCCGCGGGAGGCTTCGACGGCGCCGAGCAGTTCGCGGGGCGGCTTGTTGCTGCCATCGTGGGAATGGGGATTGTTCTTTTTGGGCTGGCCGCCGTCATACCACCAGAGCGTGACCGGGCCTTGATGCGGCGCCGCGCCGCGTTTGGGAAATTGAAAACGGATTTTCGAGCCGAGGGGATAGCTTTCCTGGTTCATCGCGCCGATCAGGGTCGCTTCGATTTCGTCGGGATAGCCGAGTTGCAGCGCGCGGAAGGGCATGTTGACGGTGTGGCAGGCCATGTCGCCGAGCGCGCCGGTGCCGAAGTCCAGCCAGCCGCGCCAGTTGAAGGGGTTGTAGATGCCGGTATCCTTCTTGCCCTTGCCGCCTGCCGACTTGTAGGGGCGCATCGGGGCCGGGCCGATCCACATGTCCCAATCCAGTCCCTCCGGCACGGGGTCGCTGCCGGCGGGCCGGTCCATGGCCTGCGGCCAACTGGGGCGGTTGCTCCAGACGTGAAGTTCCTTGATGTTGCCGAGCAGGCCGGACTGGCTGA
>JAPLTZ010000218.1 GCA_026397895.1 Verrucomicrobiota bacterium
CGAGCCTCGGCGCGGACGCGGCGGGCGCAGCGCTGACGGTGAACAGCAAGAGCGCCGCCGCCGGCGTGGTAGGGCTGGTGGTCGTGCAGGGCGGGGGGACGACGTTCGCGGCGGGCAGCCGGGAGATTTTGCGGCTGAATTTTTACGCCGTGCCGGGCGCGGGCGGCGCGGCGGCGTTGAATTTTGGGAAGTCGTCGCCCATCGTGCCGCAGTTGTGCGATGCGGCGGCGAACGCGCTGCCGATGAGCTTCACCGGCGCAAGCGTGCCGGTGGTTTTGCCGGTGCTGAACATCTCACAGGTCGGCGACGCGGTGCGGATTTCGTGGCCGAACGGTTTCGCCAATTCCGTTTTGCAGGCGCGTGAATTGACTTCGACGGTGTGGAACGCGGTTTCGGCGACGCCGGTGGACGATGGGCAATCGCTCGTGGTCACCTTGCCCGCGCCCGCCGCGCCGACGTTCTACCGGCTCATCAAGGCGAACTAGCCCGCGAAAAATTCTCCGCCGTCCTTCGGCGGGTTGAAAACGGTTGCCAGCAGGCGGCTGATGAAGTTTGATGACGCGATGAAACCGACGTTTGCGGTCATCGCCACTTTGCTGCCGCTCGCATTTGCCACATTGTCCGCCGCTGCGCCGGATTTTCAATCGCGGCATCTCGCCATCGGCCTCGCGGCGGAGCGCCCGGCGTTCAACTGGTTCGCCGTGGATTCGCTGGGGCAGGGGAAGCTGGCGCAGAATCCAGTCCTTGCTGAGACCAGCGCCGCCGCGCCGGGGTTGACGCTGGAAGGTCGGTTCACCTACACGCAGAACGGCCAGCCCGTCTGGCGCGTCGCCTGTGAGAAACAAAAAATGACGTTGCGCGCGGATTACGTCGCCGGGCAGGAGCCGCCGCCGTTCACGCTGACGTTCAATCAGAAGCTGAACCACGCCACGCTGCTCGGCCTGATGTCGCCGGGCGAACGGCGCATGGCGTTGCCGTGCGTGCTGCACCTGCCGGACATGGGTTCGGTGCGGATCACCTGCAACGTCCCGGGCGCGAAGCTTGATTACGACGCGCGGCGGCGGACCAAGCCGGCCTTTGTGCGCATCGCGTTTCCGGCGGCGACGGCCAGCCAGCCGCACATCGAATATCATTTCGAGGTCGTCGCGATTTATCCGCAACTGCCGGGCATTGAGAACGACCCGCTTTACGACGGTTTCCGCCGTGACTTCCTGAACCTATTCCAAGTCAACCCGCGCTTTCAAGGGCTGGCCAACAACGCCGCCAGCGACCCGGTGGCGTTCTCCATTTTCACCTATTCCGAACTCGCGCCGCACGTCCCGCCGCTCGCCAAAAATCTCACCTGCCTCGACCTTGTGCGGATGACGCTGGATCGCTATCTCGCCGGGGAGAAGGGCTACGGCCAGGTCGGTTACGGGCCGAGCAACGGGCTGGACGTGGCCGGTTGGGGCACGCCGTGGACTTCGTCGGATACCTTGCCGTCGTTCCTCATCGCCGCCGGCAACTACGTCGAGGGCGCGAGGGACACGAAGTGGGCGAGGGACAATTACGCCCAGCTCGCCGCGTGGGCGCGCGAGATGATGGCGGCCGACAAGGACGACAACGGGCTGATCGAATATCCCGGCACAGGCAACTACGGCGACCGGCCCACACGCGAACGCCGGCCGTCAAACCGCCTGCCGGAAGTTTGCGGACTTGGCGCGCACGTTGCAGCACGGCGCCGACGCGGAATTGTTCGAGGCCAAGGCCGCCAAGCTTCGCGCGGCCTACGCGCCGACGTTTCTGAATCCGGCGACCGGCGTGCTCGCGGGTTGGAAGAGCGCGGACGGCCAGTTGCATGATTACTGGTTCACGTTCGTGCAGGGCGTCGCCGTTAGCTACGGTTTGCTCGACGACAAAACCGCGAACGCCGTCATGGATCGCCTGCTCGCGAAGATGCAGGCGGTGGGTTACACGAATTTTTCGCTCGGCCTGCCGGGCAATCTCGTGCCGGTGAAGAAGGGCGACTACGTCTTTCACAATTCGCCGCCGACCAAGTTTGGCGAGCCGCGTCTCGATGACGGGAGCGACGGGTTTCAGTTCTACGAGAACGGCGGCGCGACCGGCTGCTGGGCTTACTACACCATCAAGGCGCTCTACCAACTCGGCCGCGTGGCGGATGCGCGCCGCATCTTCCATCCGATGCTGGCGGGCTACGCGGCGGGCGAGTTCCAGGGCTTCGGTCCGAGCGGGATGTCGCACGACTGGCGCGACTGGCAGGGCGGTGACCACGGTTACGAGGGCTTGCTCGTGGAGAACTATCACGCCCTGCTCGCGGTGCTGGACGATGTGAAAACGCCGCGTCCGGCGTTGACGGCCAAGCAAGCTGTCCCCGTCACGCCCGGTCTCTCGCAGCGGGATGGCGCGGTGTTCAAGGACGGCCGGCCGTATCGCGGCGTCGGCGCGAACTACTACGACCTGTTCCTGCGGCTGCTCAATAGCCCCACGAACACAACCAGTCTCGCCGGTCTGAAGCAGCTCGGCGCGGCGGGCATTCCCTTCGTGCGCTTCGGCATGGGCTACACGGAGCGGGACTGGAAAATATTTTTCGACGACCGTGAGAAATTTTTCCGCGCCTTCGACCAGGTCGTGCAGGCTGCCGAACGCGAACATGTCGGGCTGATTCCGTCGTTCTTCTGGCGGTTCAGGGTTTTTCCCGAACTCGCGGGCGAGCCCTGCGACCAGTGGGGCAATCCCGACAGCAAAACCACCGCGCGTGCGCGGCAGTTGGTCGGCGCGGTCGTGGAACGCTACAAAAATTCGCCGGCCATCTGGGCGTGGGAATTCGGCAACGAGCCGAACCTCGCCGCCGACCTGCCCAACGCCGCGCAGTTCCGCAAAAAGGGCGGCACAGAGCGCGACGACCTGACTTCGGCGACCATGGCCGTGATGTTGACGGAGTTCGCGCAGGAAGTCCGCCGCCACGACGCGCACCGGCTCATCATCGCCGGCAACTCCCACCCGCGCGCCTCGGCGTGGCACAACACCGCCGAGAAAAGCTGGAAGCCGGACACGCGCGCCCAGACGCTGGAAATCCTCCGCCGCGACAACCCCGCACCGCTCGACACGATC
>JAPLTZ010000309.1 GCA_026397895.1 Verrucomicrobiota bacterium
ACTTCTTGGCGGCGGCGGGTCCACCGAAAAACACTTTGGCCATGTCTTCGTGCGGGCGCGCGATGACGTGGGCGGCGGAAAGTTCGCCGATTTTCGCGGCGGCCTTCGAGCCGGCATCCACAGCGGCCTTGACGCTGGCGACGTCGCCGCGGCAGATGACTGTGATCAGTCCGCCGCCGATGGCGATGGTCTTGGTGATGGTGACGTTTGCGGCCTTCGCCATGGCGTCGGTGGCTTCGACGCTGCCGGTGTAGCCTTTGGTTTCGATCATTCCTATTGCTTCGCTCATAATTTATTATTGGTTGTTGGTTGAGAGTCGGTGAAATTTATTTAATCAGTTCGCAGGGGGTGTTGTGCTGCAGGTTGCAGGCGTTGCCTTCGTCGGTGTCAATGTGGACTTCGAGTTTGAAGCTCGGATCCACGCGGACGAGCATCTGGTCGAGGATGATGGCGTTCGGCCNNNNCCGGGCCCATCAACATGCCGCCGAGCGTGCCCTTGATGTCGCCGGAACTGCGCAGGGGCAAATCAAAACCCAACGCGATGCCGTCGGTGTAGGCGAGTTCGACTTGGTTCAGATTGCGGCACGGGCCGAGGATGCGGAGGTTGGAAATGATGCGGCTGCGCGGCCCGATGAGTGTGACGGCTTCCTTGGCGGCGAACTGGCCGTCCTGATAAAGCCATTTGTGGACTTGAAGCTTGTGACCCTTGCCGAACAGCGCTTCGACGGCGTCCTGCGTGAGGTGGCAGTGCCGGGCGCTGATGTTGACGAGCAGGGCATTCGGCGCGGCGGCGGTCTGGGGCAGCGGCTTGCCTAGTCGCGCGTAGACGGCCTGACGCACGAGATGTTCCACAACCGCTCGGTGCGGCGCTGGTGGTGGTAGCGTGGCTGACATAAATTTAGGTGCGGATGTTTTCGTTCATTCGTGGAAGATTGTCAAATAAATTCTTGCAAAATCTTCCAAAACCTTCCAAGCTCGTTTCACCATGCAACCCGAAGAACGCCAAAAGCGGATCGAGGAATATCTCCTCAAGACGGAGTTTGCCTCGCTGGACGAGCTTTCGGAAGAGGTGGATGCCTCGGTCTCCACCGTGCGCCGCGACCTCGGCGTGCTGGAAGAAAAAGGCACGTTGCGCCGCACGCACGGCGGGGCGCGGCTGCTGAATCCCAAGTCGGACGAGTTCACCTTCACGACGCGGGACACGCATCAACTGGAGGAAAAAGAAGCCATTGGCAAGGCGTGTGCGGAACTCATTCAGCCGGGCCAGACGGTGATTCTGGACGCGGGCACGACGGTTTATCACGTGGCGAAACATTTGGAAATCAAGTCGCCGCAAATCATCACCAATTCACTGCCGGTGGCAAACCTATTCTCCGCCGCGAACAAGGCGGAGATCGTCGTTTCCGGCGGCGTGATTTATCCGCGGCTCGGCGTGCTGGTCGGGCCGCTGGCAGTGGAGGCGTTTTCCAAGATCCGCGCCGACGTCGCCATCATGAGCGCCGGCGGCATTTCGCTGGATGGCGTCAGCAACTCCCACGGCCTGCTCATTGATATTCAGCGCGCAATGATTCACGCCGCGCGCAAGGTGATTCTCTGCCTCGACCACACCAAGCTGGGCCGTCAATCCATCTCGCCGTTGTGCGGCTTGGACGCGATTGATACCATCGTGACCGACAAGGGCGCGCCTGCCGATCTCGTCAAGGCGTTGCGCAAACAGAAGATTGAGGTCATCATCGCCGCCGGCAACTGACGCCGGAATTATGTCGAAAACTTTGCTCACGTTCGTGGACGACATCTACGAAGACTTGGAATTGTGGTATCCCAAACTGCGCTGCGAGGAGGCGGGCTACGCGATGCGCTTGGCCGCGCCGGAAATCAAAACCTACAAAGGCAAGCACGGCTACCCGGCCAAATCCGACCTGCTGCTGAAAGACGCGCGCAGCGAAGACTTCTGCGGCCTGCTCGTGCCCGGCGGATTCATGCCGGACAAGTTGCGGCGCGATGCCAAGGTGCTATCGCTCACGCGCGAATTTTTCGAACAGGGCAAGCTGGTGGCGTTCATCTGCCACGCCGGCTGGATTCCCATCTCTGCAAAAATCCTCAAAGGCAAACGTGCCACCGGTTCGCTGGGCATCAAGGACGACCTGGAAAATGCCGGCGCAATCTGGGTGGACGCGCCGGTCGCCGTGGACGGCAACTTGATTTCCAGCCGCACGCCGCTTGACCTCGCGCCTTTTGCCAAGGCGATGGTGGACTTCCTCAAGAACGGTTGAGCGCGCTCAACACCGCCCGCACCGAGGCGAGTTCGATGTGCGTGTCCACGCCCGCGCCCCAGCGGGACTTGCCGTCGGTGGTTTTGATCTGGATGTAGGCGATGGCCGCTGCGCCCTCACCACTGCTCAAGGCGTGTTCAGCGTAGTTGGAGATTTCAAAACGAATGCCAACTCTTCCAAAAGTGTGAATCTTCCTAAAGCCGTGAACAAGCGCGGCAAGCGGGCCATTACCCTCTCCGATAATTTCTACTGGATGGTGGTCGCGCAAAAGTTTTACATGGCATTTAACAACGCCATTCTTGCTCTCTGTGTCAAAACTTTGAAGCTGCCACGGTGATATCCTATCAATGTATTCGTGCCAGAACATCGCCTTGAGTTCCGCGCCGCTGACTTCGCGGCCGAGCTTGTCCACGGCGTCGTTGGCAATCGGACCGAACTCGCGCTGCATGTCCTTGGGCAATTCGATGCCGAATTCCGCTTCGAGCAGGTAGGCGACGCCGCCCTTACCGGACTGCGAATTGACGCGGATGACTTCGCGGTATTCGCGGCCAATGTCGGCGGGGTCAATCGTGAGGTAGGGCACATCCCAGTGCGCTTCGGGAGTATTTTCCCGCTCGGCCAAGCCTTTCTTGATCGCGTCCTGATGCGACCCGCTGAACGCGGTGAAGACGAGTTCGCCCGCATACGGATGCCGCGGCGGCACAGTCATGCCGGTGCAGCGCTCGTAAACGTCAATGAGCGGACTCAAGTTTGAAAACTTCAATTTCGGATCAATGCCGTGCATGTAGAGATTCAGCGCCACGGTCACCAGGTCGAGATTGCCTGTGCGCTCGCCGTTGCCGAACAGCGTGCCCTCGACGCGGTCCGCGCCGGCGAGCAAGCCGAGTTCCGTGGCGGCGACGCCGGTGCTGCGGTCGTTGTGCGTGTGGAGACTGATGACGAGCGAATCGCGGTTCTTGATGTTGCGGCAGATCCACTCGATCTGGTCGGCGTAGACGTTCGGCATCGCGACCTCGACGGTGTCGGGCAGGTTCAAAATCATCGGACGCTCCGGCGTGGGCTGCCACACATCCATGACGGCTTCGGAGATTTCCTTGGCGTATTCCACTTCCGTGCCGCTGAAACTTTCCGGCGAATACTGGAGGCGGACTTCCGTGCCCTTGAGCCGGTGCAAGCGCTCTTTGATGAGCTTCGCGCCGTTGATGGCGATGGCCTTAATCTCATCCTTCGACTTGCCGAACACGACGCGGCGCTGCGCCGGCGACGTGGAGTTATACATGTGGATGATGGCCTTCTTCGCGCCGACAAGCGACTCGACGGTGCGTTCGATCAGGTCCTCGCGCGCCTGCACGAGCACCTGCAACCACACGTCGTCCGGGGCGCGCTTCTCCTCGATGAGCCGGCGGTTGAAGGTGAACTCCGTGTTCGACGCGGACGGGAAGCCGACCTCGATCTCCTTGAACCCGCATTTCACGAGCGCACTGAACAATTCCAGCTTCTGCGAGACGTTCATCGGCACGGCGAGGGCCTGGTTGCCGTCGCGGAGGTCCACGCTGCACCAGCGCGGGGCGTGGGTGAGGATGCGGTTGGGCCACTGCCGGTCGGGCAGGGCGACCGGCGGGAACGGGCGATACTTTTTCGGATTCATCGGCATGACTTTGTTTAGTTGTGGCAGTGGCGTCTCGATTTGTCAAAAACAAAAACCCCACCGCCGGTTCGGCAGTGGGGTTCGTAAAGTCTCTGGAACGAATCAGAACCCGACCGCCGCGCCGCTCAACAGCAGCGCGTTCGTAAGCAACAGGTTCAGATTCAAATTACAATTCACGGGGGCAACCTAGTTGACGGTGACTGGTGGGTCAAATCATTATTTCCCCTGTCTCTCCCGGGCGATGATTTCCCGCATGGCTTGCACGTCGAGTTTGTCCTTGTCGCGCCACGAGCCTTCCTTAAGAAAAATCAAATCTTCTGGCGCAAGATACGGGACGCGGACGTTACCGGTTTCCAAATAACGCAGACGCGGACGAAAGTCATCGAGCGATTTGCCGCTCATGCGGATGAAAATATCGAGTTCAAAATCCTCCGTGACGCGAATCGCGCCTTGCTCGAAAATGAAATCTTCTGGCTGGAGTTCGCGGGCGAAACCTTCGCCCCAGTCAGCGAGGCAGGCGAGGAGTCTGCGGAGGTTGTCGGGCGCGTTGCTCACGAGGATATCCGCGTCGAGAGTCATCCGCGGATAGCCGTTGAAGATAACAGCGAGTCCCCCCACGACCGCGAAATCAACGCGGCTGCTGGCGAGGGCGGCCAACAGTTTTTCGAATCGGGAAGTAGTCGCCTTCGGTTCTGGTGAGTGATCCATGCGCGTGTTTTTTGATGAAGCCGGTCAAATCTTCCAGATGCGCGAGCCGTTGGGACATCGTGAGCGGACGCCCGACCACTTTGTGAACCGGCTGCTGCATTGGCTCAATCTGCGCTTTCATCGTCGCCAACTTAATCCCGCCCACGGCTGGCAGTCAACTTGTGGTTTTCATTTCCGCCATTCGTCAATCAACGACGCCACGAGCGCGGTCCAGCCGGTCTGGTGGCTGGCGCCCAGGCCCTCGCCGGTGTCGCCGTGGAAATATTCGTGGAAGAGCGGCAGGTCCCGCCAGTGCGGGTCGGTCTGGAATTTTTTCGACGCGCCGTGGATGGCGCGGCGGCCTTGGGCGTCGCAGCCGAACATCTGGATGAGGCGGTTGGAAAAGCCGTGCGCCATCTCTTCGAGCGTCACTTCGCCCTTTTCGGGATTACTCGCGGGCACGGTGAAGGATTCGCCGTAGGCTTTGCGGAGTTTGCGCAGTGACTCGATCATCATGAAACTCGTCGGCAGCCAGATGGGGCCGCGCCAGTTGGAGTTGCCGCCCTTCAGTTTCTCCAGCGCCTCCGCCGGCTGGTAGCTCACGGTGCTGGACTCGAACTGCACGGGATTTTTCTCGTGGAACTTCGACAGCGAGCGCAGGCCGTAGTTGCTGCGGAACTCGGCGGGATTCCATACGCACGACAGCACGCGGCGCATCTGTTTGGGCGGGATGATGGCGAGCACGTGGGAAGTCCGGCCGTCCTCCTGCAGCGTGGTGATGCACGGCTCGACGAGGTCGGGGCGGTTCTTGAGAATCCAGTGGAAGTTTTTGGCGAACTCGGGGAAGGGCTTGATCCAATCCTCCTCCAGCCGCTCGATGGCGAAGAGCGGGATGAGGCCGACGAGCGAGCGCACGCGGAATTTGTGGAAGCTGCCGTCGCCGAACTCCAGCACGTCGTAGAAGAAACCGTCCTTCTCGTCCCACAGCGAATAACCCCGGCCGCCGCGGTCGCGCATCGCCGCGCCGATGTAGAGGAAATGCTCGAAGAATTTGAACGCAAGACTTTCGTAGGCCTTGTTTTCCTTCGCGAGTTCCAGCGCGATGCGCATGAGGTTCAGGCAGAACATCCCCATCCAGCCCGTCGCGTCGGATTGCTGGAGCTTCGCACCGGAAGCGCATTTCAGGCTGCGGTCGATGAGCGTGATGTTGTCGAGGCCGAGGAAACCGCCTTCGAAGACGTTGTTGCCCTCGCCGTCCACCTTGTTCACCCACCACGCGAAGTTGATGAGCAGCTTGTGAAAACATTTTTCCAGAAAGCAGCGGTCAGGCTTGCCGTTGCGGACGCGGTCCATGTTGAACACGCGCCAGACGGCCCACGCGTGGACGGGCGGGTTGAGGTCGGAGAATTCCCATTCGTAGGCGGGAATCTGTCCGCTCGGATGCTGGAACTGCTCGAACAGCAGCAGCCAGAGCTGCTCCTTCGCGTAATCGGGATCAACGAGCGCGAGCGGCACGGTCTGGAACGCCAAGTCCCACGCGGCGAACCACGGATACTCCCATTTGTCGGGCATCGTCATCACGCGCATGGTGTTGATGTGCCGCCAGTGTGCGTTGCGGAGATGCTTGCGCGACGCGGGTGGCTTCATGGCGGGGTTGTCGCCCTTGAGCCAGCGATGGACGTCGTAGAGGTAAATCTGCTTGCTCCACAGCAAGCCCGCGAGCGCGGTGCGCTGGATGTGTTTCTCGTCCGCGCTCGCGTTCGCGGGATGAATCGCGTTGTAAAACTCGTCCGCCTCGGCGCGGCGCTGGGAAACAATCGTTTCCACGTCGGCGAGCGGCGCGGCAAGCTTTTGGTCCGTGAGCCGGAAATGTAAAACAACCGAGCCGCGCGCGGGCACTTCGAGCGCCGCGTAGTGCAGCGCGGCCTTCGAGCCGGTGTTCGCGGGATTCACGCACGCCTCGCCGCCGATGATGTGGCGATGGAACGCGTCCTTCACGAACGGCGTGCGGCTCTTGGCGTCCTTGCCGAAGACGCGTTCGCAGTTCGTCTCGTTCTCCGTGAACAGCGGCGTCGCGCCGGGCGGGCCGTGCAGTCGCCGCGCGCCGAGAGAGTAGGGGAAGGGGAGTTGCGCGAGCGGGTCAATGTTCTTCGTTCCGACTTCGAGCGTGGTGTGCTTGGTTGAACTTTTTCCGAGCGTGATGGCGGGCGCGGGTTTGCCAGGCGGCGTCCAACTCCAGGTGTTGCGAAACCACAACTGCGGCAGGACGTGGATGGGTGCGGCGTCCGGCCCGCGGTTGCAGATTTCGATGCGGACGCACAAGTCCTCCGGCCCGGCTTTGGCGTATTCGATGAAGATGTCGAAGTAGCGGTCGGCGTCGAAGATGCCGGTGTCGAGCAGCTCGAACTCGCGTTCCTGCGGCGTGCGCTTCCGGTTCTCCGCGATGAGCTGCGCGTAGGGGAATTTCGCCTGCGGATATTTGTAGAGGAACTTGCAGTAGGAATGCGTCGGCGTGGCGTCGAGGTGGAAGTAACATTCCTTCACGTCCTCGCCGTGGTTGGCCTCGCTGGGGACGAGGCCGAAGAGCCGTTCCTTGAGGATCGGATCGCAGCCGTTCTAGAACGCCCAGCCGAAGACGAGCAGTTGGAAGCGGTCGCACCAGCCGGCGATGGCGTCCTCGCCCCAGCGGTAGGCCTTGCTGCGCGCGAGGTCGTGGGGGAAGAAGCTCCAGGCGTCGCCGTCCGCGCTGTAGTCCTCGCGCACCGTGCCCCACGCGCGGTCGGAGACGAACGTGCCCCAGCGTCGCCACGGCGGGACGGGGTCGGTCGCGCCTTCGGCCAGTCGTTTTTGTTCGGTTGTCATAGGGAGGATTTGTATTGGGTGATGATCAATAGCACCGCCGCCAGAGTTGCTTCAAACGCCAGGAAGGCGAATCGGTTGAATCCAAGATGCGGAAAGCTAAACAGCGCGGCGAACCAAAGTGCGATGAAGATGAGCGGAATCTTTGCGCCATCCTCAACCCAAAGACGGATGGCTGATCCCCAAAACACAATGAATGCGACGAGGGCCATAGTTGTTCCGGTTTCAATATGGCCGGATGCCGGACTTTGCCAAGCAGAACAGCGAATTGTTTTGCATCTTGAACTCGTCGCCGCCGCTTCTTATCGTCGCGGCATGAAAAAGATTTTTGCTTTGGCTGCGGTCGGATTGCTCGCCGGGAACTGCGCTCTGCGCGCGCAGGATGCGTCCGCCGTGGCCGACCGGCAGGCGGCGGAGGAGCGTTATCAGAAGCTCGCCGGCAAGGTGGAAGACCTGACCGCCACGCTCGACGCGCAGAACAAACGCCTCGCGGACTTGCAGGAGCAGATCAAGGCCTTGCGCGACGAGCAGGCCAAACCGAACGCCGACGTGGCGGGGCGCGATGAGTTGAAGGCGCTCGCCGTGAAGATGAAGGAGATTGACGAGAAGCGCGCCGCCGACAAGGAACTCATCCTCAAGGAAATTGGCCGGCTCGCCCAAGTGCCCGCTGTCGCTCCGGTGAAAGGCAAACCCAAGGTCACGCCCAAGACGACCGACTCCGAACCCGCAGCCGACCCGAACGCCAAATACGAGGGCTATGAGCACGTCGTGAAGTCCGGCGACACGCTCTCCAAGGTCGTCGCAGCCTACCGGGAAAAGGGCGTGAAGGTTACCATGTCGCAGGTCTTGAAACACCCGCTGAACAGCAAGGTGGACGCTGACAAGTTGCTCATCGGCCAGAAGATTTTCATCCCCGACGTGAAGTGATTCCGACTACGGGTGCAGATAGAGCAGCGCGAAGACCACGAGCGCCAGCCCGATGCGATACCAGCCGAACGCCGTGAACGTGTGCGTCCGCACGTAGTCGAGCAGCCACTTCACCGCCACGAACGATACCGCCGCCGCGACCACCGTTCCCAGCAGCACCATGCCCCAGTTTTCCTGCGGCGCGCCGGGAGCGTGATGGTGCAGCGCCTTGAAAATCTTCAACCCGCCCGCCGCCACCATTGTCGGGATTCCGACGAGGAAGCAGAACTCCGTCGCCGCCGGACGTGCGAGCCCGAGCAGCAGGCACGCGAGAATAGTCGTGCCGGAACGCGACGCACCGGGGAACACCGCCGCGACCAATTGCCCCACGCCCACCGCGATGGCGATAGTCCAGGTCACTTCGTTCGAGAGCGGTTTGCCGCGCAGCCAGCGTTCGATGACCACGAAGCCGATGCCGCCCAGAAGCAGCGCCCACGCTACGGGCGCGAGAGCCTCCGGCAGCTTGAACCCCTTTTTGTCCAGGATGACGCCGCCTACGCCGGTGATGACGAAGGCGTAGAGAATTTTCAGCGCGTAATCCTGCGTTGCTTTCTCACGCCACTGAAAGGCGAACTGCCGCAGCCGTTCCGGGAAGAGCGGCAGCACCGCGAGCACCGCGCCGGTCTGGATGACGATATTGAACAGGTCGGTCTGGCGCGGCAGCCAGCGGAGATGTTCCGCCAGCAGCAGGTGGCCCGTGGACGACACCGGTAGGAATTCGGTGATTCCTTCCACGATGCCGAGCAATATGACTGCGATCCATTCAGGCATAATCGGCTAAAGACGAAAAATCCGCCGCGCTGACAAGCAGAATTATGCAACAATGCGAACCACACCATGTTCCGCTCGCAAAACAAAGGCATATTGCTGCAAGCTTTCCGTAAGTCTCGGATGGTATGTTAAAAACATTTGACAAAGCAAAAAAAAATGAAATATTTGCCTCCATCAATAAATAGGAAAATGTGTGTGGACAAAACCATGCATTGAGTGATAGAAGAAGTGTAGAGAAACGAACTGGTAAACGTATAAGAAGAAGGTTCGGAAAACTTTCAGAAAAACTGAAACACCAAACACGCGCAAAATATGAAAGAGAACACAACAAACATCATCGTCAGAGTTTCAAAGTGGCTTACGCTCGTCGTGGCTGCAATTCTGCTCGGCCACAGCGCACATGCTGTGGTTGTGTATGACAACTCAACGCCAACACACCGTCAAACCAACGAGCTTGGTGGGCAGATTAATTTCACACAAGGCGGATATGAATTTGGTGACGAGGTGGTGTTGGGCAATGGGTTGACCAACGCGTATCTGACAAATTTTGTTTTTGAATATCATGGCTCCGGACTTTCGGGGATGCTGACATTGAGAATCTATGCGAATAACGGAAGTCAATACGGAACGAACGCGAACGGCTCGCCTTTTTATGCGCCGGGAGATTTGCTTTATGACAGCGGTGCTTTTGCGGTAACGGATGGTCCTTCGTCGGATGGTCAGGGAGGTGGATACGGCAGTCTGTTATTTAACCAGCAAAATTCTGGTTTTGCCGTTCCTGTTTCGAGCAATTTTACTTGGACAGTTTCATTTTCTGGCACCGGCACGTTCGATCTTACTTTATACAGTTCGCCTACAGTGGGCAGTGATTACGCTCAATATTGGGAGCAGTCTGGTGCAAACAATAGCTGGGTATATAGAGCTCCAGTTGATTCGTCGTATACCGCAGACTTTGGTGCGGTTGCTGAAGCGCAGACTTTGGGAGTAGATAAGGCGATTCCTAGTGTTTTGACCATCAATGCGCCGTTTGATAAAGATTTTCGGACTAATTCCGGGACGGTTACAGTTGGTGGAGCGGTGAGTGATGGGAAGGACGGCCCTATTGCGTTGGTTTTATACAAGCTGAATTCAGCGGGCTATAAGCCGGCAACGCTTTCATCTTCTGGAATAAATACCAATTGGTCGGCGTCACTAAACTTAAATGTGTGGACAAACAAATTTTCCGTTAAGGCAATTGACCGTGCTGGTAAGGTTAAAGTTCTTCCCACGAAAACATATACCTTTGTTTGGACAAACACCCTAACTGTGGTTCTTTCGGAAGGTTCTGGGAGTGCTGCGCTCACTCCTAACTGGACAACTACAAATTTGGAGGTGGGTCAGACCTATTCAATGACTGTGATGCCAACAAAAAATCTGCTTGGAATAAATACTTTTTGGTATTCAAACACGGTCGCCAAATCCGATTCGTCTACAAATACGATAACTGTTCCGAAATTTAATTTTAGAATGGAGACAAACATGGTGCTGACAATCAACAGTGTCGCCAATAGATTTATTGCTGCTGCCGGTGAGTATAACGGCCTCTTTCAAGCAGCAGCTGTTGATCAAGCCAGCGCAGGCCTTGTTACTATCAAGGCCACTGCGAAAAGAGGGTTCAGCGGAACTGCGAAGTTTGCTGGCGAAAAATTTGGGTTTGCAGGCACTTTTGACTTGGCTGGTAAAGGGGTCGGGAAAAAGGCAACGGTCAGCAAAAATCAGCCTATTACCTGCGACGTCAGCCTTACGATGGATTTTAACGGAAAAATAACCGGGACAATCAGCAATAAGTTAAATGGCACCGTGTCGGATTTGGATGCTGACAAGTTCGTGTGGTCAAATGATAATGCATCAACAAACTACTCGGGCAAGTATACAATGGTTATGCCGTCGATGCTTTCAGGTGCGGCGGGGCCGAGCGGCTATAGTTATGCGACGTTCACAATTAGCACAAATGGATTGGTTACAATGTTGGGCAGAACGGCTGATGGACAAAAGATCAAGCAGGGTATGAAATTGGCCCAAGATGGATACTGGCCAATGTTTGCTCAAAACGCCATAAGCCCGAGCAAAATCAACAATGGATCGGTCTTTGGCGGGTTGCAGTTGACTCCAAATACAAGTCCGGACATTGCAAGGGTTGGCGGAAATGTTACATGGGTCAAAACTGCGGATGCAAATTATACGAGCGGATTCACCAACGCGAGCGCGGCAAGGGCTAATAAGTATGTAGATAACGGCAAGTTTGCTGCGGTAGTTGGATTGCCGGGTTTAACCGGTTTCTTAAGGCTGACTGGTGGCGGGCTGGGAGCGATGACTGATGTGCCTGTGTATGAATACCTCTATGCCGGCAATGTGAAAGCCAAGCTTCCGATGCAAACATTTATCCCTCCAGCGAAACTGACATCAGTGCCATATTCTTCAAAAACCGTTGCCTTAAATGCCACTGGAGAAATCAAGGGAGTGTTCAATAATCCGAATAATGGCAATGCGGTTACCGCATTCGATGGCGTGGCGATGCAGGGAGAGTTTAAGGCTTATGGTTATTTCTTGGGGCCGACCCTGGGAGGCGCCTACGTAATTGAGAATCCTTGATTCAGATAGTATTTCAAAACCCCGCTGGCTTTAGGCTGGCGGGGTTTCTTTATAGACAGTTAGAGAACGTGGTTTATATTGATAGCATGTTCACAAAAGAATTAGGCAGCCCATTAAGCCTTTGTAATTTGCGGTGGGTGCTAATTATATTTTCAGCTTTGCTTGGGTGCGATAGTTTTGCTGGTGATTATGTGGTAGCTACCAATTATCCAACTGGTCACGGGCCAAGTGCGCTTTGTCTTGCTAATCTGCGGGGCAATGGCCTTTTCAGAGATTTGGTGGTGGCAAACTTTTCTGACAATTCAATAGGTGTCCGTCTTTGTTTAGATGACGGAACGTTTGGTCGAAATGATACGTATGCCGCGGGGTTGAATCCGACAGCGGTGAGATATGCCGACTTTAATGGCGACAAGCATAGTGACTGCCAATTCAGGCACGAACACCGTGAGCGTGTTAATGAACTTGGGCTTTGGGGCAAATTTTCGTTCGGCCACAAATTTCATAGTTGGAACGGGAGCAAATCCTCGCCCCACCGATTTGGCTGTTGCTGATATTAATGGTGACGGACGCACGGATTTGCTGGTGGCAAATTATGACGAAAACAGCGTCAGCGTATTGACAAATAAGGGAAATGGAGTTTTTGGTGGGTTGAAAAACTATTCGGTGGGGGGGGGGCCGGTTTCAGTGATAGTTGCCGATTTGAATCTTGATGGCAGGCTTGATATAGTTACTGCGAATAAAACAGATGACACATTATCGGTTCTATTAGGACAGGGTAATGGAGGGTTTGTTCCTCAATTGCCAGTGATGTTAAGCGGCGAGCCGCAGCCAGTGTGCGTGCGAGGAATTGATCTTAATGGTGATGGGGTGATTGATTTGGTAGCGGCAAATTATTTCTCTAATACGATAAGTGTGTTTATTGGGAAAGTTTTCGAAGCAGAATGGCAGGTTTCTAGGCAATACGACTACGATGTCGGAATTCACCCAGTCTCCTTGTTGGTGCGAGATTTAAATCATGACGGGGTATTGGATATTGCGGTTGCTAACATTGGCAGCACAAATATTCAAACATATTTTGGGATTGGCGATGGCATATTCCAATATAGAGGTAGCATGGGTGTGGGCAATGCCCCATCAGCGATATCTGGGAGCAATTTTAATAGTGACGATGCGACAGACATTGCTGTTGCTAATTATGACGACAACACCGTTTCTGTTTTATTGTATGCGGGGCCGTTAGCTTATGACATTACAAGATCTGTTGTCGAAGATGTGCCGACGCCAATAGTTCTTAGGGGAGCTTTATTGGGTGGTGGTGCGTATTCGTTTGTAACCAACACATTGCCGAGTCATGGATTTGTCACTGGCTCGATGACAAATTTGATTTACACTCCCAATGCAAATTATTTTGGCCCTGACAGCTTTTCCTATCTGACTGTTGATGTCGGAAGTTTAACAACTTCCGCTGTTTCAGTGGTGACTCTGATGGTCTTGCCAGTAAACGATGTTCCTAGTTTTGATTTGGCGCATGCGCAAGTCACAATCATGGAGGATTCGCTAACAACCAACATCCAGGCTTTTGTTACTAATATTACAACTGGACCAATGGGGGCTGGTGAAACCAACCAAACCTTTAGTTTCTTAGTGACCACAGCAAGCAATTCGTTTTTCGCCAGCAGGCCAACGATTAATCCTGGTGGGACGCTGACTTTCCGACCTGCTCCCAACAAAATTGGAACTCTTACAGCGAGTGTGCAAATGCGCGATAGTGGTGGCACGTTGCGAGGGGGAGCGAACCTGTCTTCTGTTAAAACTTTTGACATTACAGTGATTCCTCATCCCATCAAGCCGTTACGCGGAATATACAGTGGTCTTTTTTACGAAGCGTCGGGGGTAAGAGAGCAAGCGGCCGGTTTTTTTACATTTACTACAACGGCTAACGGTAGTTTCAGCGGGCGGTTAATGAGCGAGAGTGGAAAAGACGCCTTTGCGGGGAAGTTTGATCTTGCTGGACACGCTCGGGTGCTTATTACGCGTGCCAATAATTCCTATGTTGAGTTGGACATGCAATTGGATATGACCGGTGTTTCTGATCAGGTAATAGGCGCTGTTTCCGATGGCAATTGGACGGCAGATGCACTGGGAGATCGTTTGATGTTTAATTCGCTGAATCACGCGGTGCAGGCGGGGCGTTACACCTTGCTATTGCCCGGTTCAACGAATCTCATCGGAGATCCAGGCGGGGATGGTTTTGCGACTCTCACGGTGGGGAATGTTGGTAACATCAGTGTTTCCGGTCGTCTTGCTGACAACAAGACATTCGCGCAGGCGACAAGTCTTTCCAAGAACGGTCAATGGCCTTTTTATCAATCGCTTTACGGTGGGCAGGGATTGACTTTGGGTTGGTTAAACTTTATCAACCGTTCCAATAGCAGCTTGGAAGGTAGCGTTCACTGGATTAGCACAGTGTCGGGAGGAAAATATTTTCCTGAAGGGTTTTCAATCTTGAGCCAGGCAATAGGATCAACATATATGTCACCCACCAACGGGCAGCGAGTTTTGGCTCTTTCAAATAATTGTTCGCTGATCGTGTCAGGCGGAAACCTTGCCGGGCAACTCACCAACAATGTCTATTTTTCAGAAACAAATGCAGCAATCGCCGACGGTGACATTCTGCTGAAACTTGCCAGCTCTGCAAACGGCACGTTAAGCGGAAGCTTTTTCCATCCAATCCTTAAGGGGAAAAGGGGGTTTTACGGAACCGTTTTGCAACAGCAAAACACAGCCCGCGGATTTTTCTTGGGAACGAATCAAAGCGGGGCTTTTTTGTTGCGAAGCAATTGATTGTTCTGCCTGTACTTCCTAGCTTAATGCAAAAATGATTTTGGAAGGGCTGTAAGCCGAGTTTTGTCTGCGCCTTGCGGCGGAGAGAACCATTTGTCTTAGCAGCGATACCCGAAACCTGGTTCGCTTTCGCGAACGCGCGGAGCGAGCAACTCCTCGGTTTCCTATTTGGCCTTGCACCCGATGGGGTTTTCCGTGCCGCGTCGCTTGCGCTTCGCGCGGTGCGCTCTTACCGCACCTTTTCACCCTTACCGCATCAAACAGACTGCGGCGGTTTGTTTTCTGTGGCACTGTCCGTCGGAAAGTCTTCCAACTTTCCGCCTGCGTGTATTCCGGCCAAGCAAGCCCGGGTTACGCAGCATCGCGCTCTGTGGAGTTCGGACTTTCCTCCCCGGCTTGCGCCAGAGCGGTTCTCCGCCCTTCCAAAATCAACACTACCATAACCAGCTTTTGCGCTTATTCAAGGTCGCAGGCAGAATATTTCGGTTTGAACCAGTCCGCATTGCGGCTACTTTGAAGGAAATGAAATCCGTCTTCCCCGTTTCTGCAGCACTGACACTGCTGCTTATTCTTGGCACTCAATCCGGTGCGGCGGCGGACAATATTCTGCTGGAAGCTGAGCGGTTTGATTCGCCCGGCGGCTGGGTTGTGGATCAGCAGTTCATGGATCAGATGGGCTCGCCGTTTCTGCTCGCGCACGGGCTGGGCGAGCTGGTTCGCGACGCGGAAACCACGGTGAAATTTCCGGCATCGGGAAAATACCGCATGTGGGTGCGGACCCGCGATTGGGTCGCGCCATGGAAAGCGCCCGGCGCGCCCGGCAAATTCCAAGTGCTGGTCAACGGCAAACGTCTCGCCACCACCTTCGGCACGGAAGGCGCGGACTGGCATTGGCAGGACGGCGGCACGGTGAAAGTGCGGGAAACCACCAAAGTCGCGCTGCACGACCTCACCGGCTTCGAGGGCCGCTGCGATGCGATTTTGTTTTGCAAGGACGACAAATTCCAACCGCCAAACGAACTCGCCGCATTGACCAAATTTCGCCGCGACGCACTTGGCTTGCCGGAGTCGCCGGAGGACGGCGGGCATTACGACCTCGTCGTGGTCGGCGGTGGCATCGCGGGAACGTGCGCGGCAATTTCTGCGGCTCGGCTCGGCCTCACCGTCGCGCTCGTCCAAGACCGCCCGGTGCTGGGCGGCAACGGCAGTTCCGAAGTCCGCGTCTGGCCGGAGGGACACATCAACCAGCAGCCGTTCCCTCACATCGGTGATGTCGTTGCGGAACTCCTCCAACGCAAAGCCACCACCGACGGCAACGCCAAGGACGCAC
>JAPLTZ010000478.1 GCA_026397895.1 Verrucomicrobiota bacterium
AACCGATTCGCAGGGAACCGATCTTCGCTTGTTTCAAAGCATCGGCCCGGAGTTGATCAACAAAGTGCTGGTGGCTGAATTCGAACCGGGATTAATTGATGCTTATAAGGGAGAAGATAAATTGCATGCGCTTCTTGCCTATATGGACAAAAATAATTTCTGGCTGTCGGATATGACGGTGAAAGGTTCGCAGCGGATCAGCCGTTCGACAAAAAATATAAAGCTGAACAGTTTTCAGATGAAGAGTATCCGTGCGTTGATCAAAGAATCCCCGGGCTGGGCTGAGGTACTTTATTTTAATACATTCAAACAGGATCAGCTCTTTAACCTGCGCGATCTGTTACTCGGTTGGGTGTTCGCGACTCTTCAGAAGCAACATGGCTTCGCACTGGATATCGCCGTGATAGGGACGGAGAAATTCAGTGATCCCGTTTTTAACGAACTGGAAAAACATTCTCTTAATATGATCAGCCAGGGAACGCTCAACCTTCCTTCCTACATCATCAGAAAATCCATAGAGAAATTTTTCCGCTGAGATGAAACTCAATTTCTGCACGCTCTTCGACAGCCATTACCTTAGCCGCGGAATGGCTATGATTAAATCGTTGAAAAGGAATTGCCCGGATTTTCATTTGTATATTTTTCCCTTTGATGACAAATGCCTCAACTATCTTCGTAAGATCAATCTTCCAAACGTCACTCTTGTTTCGCTAAAGGAATTTGAAGACGAGCAATTACTTGCAGCGAAAACCACGCGGACTCGGACGGAATATTGCTGGACATGTACTTCATCCGTCATTCTTTATTGTCTTGAAAAATTCCGGTTGCCGAATTGTATTTATGTAGATGCTGATTTGTTTTTCTACCATTCACCACAGGTGTTGATTGACGAAAAACCGGGAGATCATCATGTCATCATTACGGCTCACCGGTACACCTGGTATTACGATAAATCGAAATTGTCAGGGAAATATTGTGTTCAGTTCATGTACTTCGATGATTCGGAAGCTTCCATGAAAGTAATCCGCTGGTGGCGCGACCGATGCATCGAATGGTGTTACAACAGGATGGAAGACGGGAAATTCGGTGACCAGAAATACCTCGATGACTGGACGACCCGGTTTGAAGGGGTATGGGAACTACATCACCCGGGCGGGGGACTTGCTCCGTGGAATATTCAGCAGTATACATTTGAAAATATATTTGAGGGAAAGGAACTAAAAGCAACGGCTGGTTTCCTTCCTGTTTTCTACCATTTCCATGGAATCAGATTTTATGATAATGGAAAAATTATCTATGCCCCGAATACCTACCGGATCAGCAAACAGGTTCGACGGATTTTTTATGATCCGTATGTTGAAACGCTGCAAAAAATAAAATCAGAAGTTGCGCAAACGGATTCTTCTTTTGATCCGAACGGATCACAACCGTCTTCTTCCTGGTTCAAAGACCGGTTTGTGAATGGTAAATTGAATTATATAATGAAGAATTACCTTGATCGCCTGTTCAACTTTTGGCGATAATCAGCGGCGATCAGTCCAGGATTAATTTTTGAACCGATTGCGTATTTTTCCCAGAGAGCTTTACGAAATAAATTCCTTTCGCTTCATCATTCAGATGGATCCTAATGGAATTTGAATTTCCCGGGGTAATCATCTCGCTTGAAATTTTTTGTCCGAGGTAATTGACAATTTCCAGTTGATCAAAATGGGTTTGACTGGAATTCCATGAAACCATGAACTCTCCTGTAGAAGGATTCGGTGCAATGCTGAACAATGTATTGTCAGAAATTTCATGAATGCCTGTTGGCATGGTGTATTTGATTTCGAGTTTCGGATGTTTGTTGCAGTCAGGGTGATTGGAGGAAGCGAAGATCATGCTCCGGAAATAGTTTTCATTTTGCAGCTTAATCATGAAACCATAACTGGAAGAAGGATACTGTATCATGTCCATCACCATACTCGTTACGTCGATGTTCAGGTAATCCTGGTTGGGATTGGTACTTTGCAGCAGCGGTACTTCATTCACATTGGTAGTTGCAGGCTGATTGTTCCAGGTAACGGTTGTATCGTTCCAGGCACCGGTGATTCTTTGTAGCAAGGCTGCATTTGAACCACTCAGCGACAAACTTTGTCCGCCGCATTCAATAACGAACGGATGATTCCGGGATCTCCACTCCATGTCCATCCAACCGCTTCAAAGCTGGTTGCGGTTGATACATTCAGGTTGGCAATTGTAGGGTCGCTGTTCCTAACCTGTATCAATGCATCCTGCGAAGTGGAGGCATCGGGTTTAATGGTGAGAACATGAATCGGGTTAAGCACATTGTACGTAATCTCAAGCTTCGGATGTTTGGTGCAATCGCTGTAGTCGCTTGAAGCGAAGATCATACTCCTGTAATAATTCTCGTTTAGTAATTTAATCATGAAACCAAAACTCGAAGATGGATTCTGTACCATATCGCTCAGCATCGCCGTTACATCCAGGTTTACGTAATCCTGGTTTGGATTTACACTTTGCAAAAGCGAAACTTCATTCACATTGGTGGTGGCCGGTTGGTTGTTCCAGGTAACGGTGGTTTCATTCCATGTACCGGTAATTCTTTGCAGCACCGCGGCATTGGAGCCGCTCAGCGACAAACTTTGTCCGCCGCATTCTGTTGAAGCAGGATTGTTATACAAGGATAGCCTGGCATCGGTGATCACAGCATTCGACGGTATTGATGATAAGTCGAACTGTAGCAAACATCGGATCGCACCCGGATCGCCGCTCCATGTCCACGCTACTGCTTCAAAACTTGTTTCGTTAGGAAAGTTTCCATTGGCAACAGAAAGATCAGTAGTCCTCTCCTGAATCAGCGCATCTTTTCCTGCGCCTGCATCGGGCTGAAGAGTCAGAGTTGTTTGTGCC
>JAPLTZ010000347.1 GCA_026397895.1 Verrucomicrobiota bacterium
AAGCTTTTGGGCAAAGGCGAAATCCCGCCGCCCAAGCGCGTGGCTTATGACGAATTGCTGATGGGGCAGATGGACAGCCAATGGGTGGAAGTGGAAGGTTGTTTGCGCTCCTGTATTTATGTGCCCAAGGCCATGCCGAGCCAGTTGGGCGGTATGGAAGCCGAACTGGCCACGGGTGGCGGTCGCTTGGTCGTGGAGGTGTTTGATCATGGAGTCAGCCAGAATTGGGTGGATGGCACGCTGCGAATTCGCGGCATTTGTTTTCACAAGTTCAATCAGAAACGCCAGTTCTATCAAATGTATCTGGTCGTGCCGGAAGGCGAGCCGGTAGTGCTGAAAGAACCGCCCGCTCCGCAGCCCGAGTTGCCCACGAATCGCGTGGACAGCCTGTTGCAATTCCCCCAAGCGGCCAGCTTTGTGCATCGCGTGCGGGTGTCGGGAGTGGTGATGTATCAACATCCCGGCGAATTCCTTTATCTCTACGACGGGGAACGCGGTTTGTTTGTTCGCACGGCGCAGGACACCGCCGTCAGGATTAGCGACGCGATTGAAGTGTTCGGATTTCCCGCGCAGGGTGATTATTCTCCGATTCTTGAGGATGCGACCTTTCAGGTTGTCGGCCATTTACAAGCTTTGCCCAAGCCCATTTTTGTCAAATCACCAAATGATGCGTTTGACCACGATGCGGAATTGGTTTCCGGGCGGGCCAGACTGATTGGCTCGCTCCAGCAGGAGAACGGCTGGGTTTATTCGTTGCAGATGGATAACACCGTCTTCACCGCCTCGCTGTTGCGGTCGTCGGGAGATCAAAGCAAGCTGAAGTTGGAATTGGGCAGCGAGGTGAGCTTCACAGGCGTCTGCTCCGTGGTGATGGGTTCACTGATGCCGCGCAATCCGCTCCATGCGCCGCAGTCCTTCCGGGTGCTGCTGCGTTCCGAGGACGATCTGCGAGTCATCACCCCGCCGCCGTGGTGGACGGCGCAGCGCATATTAATTGTGGCAAGCATTGTGGTGTCACTTCTTGCGGCAGCCATTGCGCTAGTCATTCTTTTTGCGCGAACACGATTGCAACGGCAGCAAGCGGATCGGCGTTCTGCCGAGGCCGAGTTCGCGGCGATTCTCAAGGAGCGCAACCGCATGGCACGGGAGATTCACGACACGCTGGCGCAGGATCTTTCCGGCATTTCCGCCCAACTGGAAGTCGCGCGCAAGAAACTTCCGGCGGGCAGCGAGGCGGCCCAGTCTCACCTCGACTTGGCCCACGCCACTGCGCGCAGCAGTCTGCAGGAAGCCCGGCGCAGCATTTGGAACATGCGTTCGCAGGTGCTGGAAGGCCGCAGCCTTGGGGCGGCGTTGTCTGAATTACTGGAACACGAAGCCCGCGCCGCCGGCATCAGTCCCGAGGCGGTGATCACGGGCAAGGTGCGTCGCCTGCCAGCCGCAGTGGAGAACGATCTGTTGCGCATCGGTCAGGAAGCGATTCACAATGCCATCCGTCATGCAAAGCCAACCACCGTCACGCTGGAGCTGGAGTTTGCTGCGAAAGCAGTTTCCTTGTCCGTGCGCGACGACGGCTGCGGTTTTGATCCCAACGACACCAGCTTCACCGGCAAGACCCGGTTCGGCTTGAAAGGCATGCGGGAACGCGCCCAGCAAACCGGCGGCCGCCTGACCGTCCGCAGCGCCCCGGGACAGGGCACGGAAATTTCACTTGAGATACCGGTGGTATAAACCGACGCTATGACCATCAAGCCGAAAACAATTCGCCTGCTGGTGGTGGACGACCACCCGGTATTCCGCGCCGGCGTGGTGGCGATGTTTCAAGACCTAACGGATATCAAGGTGGTGGCGCAGGCGGAAGACGGCGTGGCTGCCGTGGCCGCCTACCGCAAGCATCAACCGGATGTGGTGCTCATGGATTTACGGCTGCCAAAACTCGGCGGCGTGGAGGCCATCTTGGAAATCCGCCGCGATTTTCCCGATTGCCGGGTCATTGTGCTGACCACTTACGATACCGACGAAGACATCTTCCGCGCACTGCAAGCCGGGGCAAAATCCTATCTGCTCAAGGACATGTCGCAGGATGAAATTGTGACGGCGGTGCGCAATGTTTTCGCGGGGCGCGAAATTCTGCCGCTCCTCGTGGCCGACACCCTGGCAAAACGCCTGACCCGGAAGGATCTCACCGATCGGGAACTGGCCGTGCTCAAATGTATTGTCCGTGGCCGCAGCAACAAGGAAATCTCCACGGATTTAGACATCTCCGAACGGACGGTGAAATTTCATCTGGTGGGAATCTTTGAAAAACTAAACGTATTGGACCGCACACAAGCTGCCATCGAAGCCGTGCGGCACGGTCTGGTTCAGATTGATTAAAAGTAATATTTGCGATTTTTTTCAATGTTTTCCAGCGTGCCTGATACCCGATGCCCACTCATAATCACTTTGTCTGTCGAAATTTGAGATCACAATGGCGGCAGCGACGCCAACAGCTCCACGTTGCTTTCGCCTGGGAATGTGACGGCGGATTTGTTTGATGGCGGGAGTCAGGTGCTGGGAGCGGGCTCGACGTGGACGCTGTATCTGGCGGACATGGCGACGGGCGGGGGCACGGCGCAGTTGAGCAACTGGGGCTTGAACTTTGACATCACCGCCGTGCCCGAGCCGGCGACGTGGGCGCTGCTCATTTTTGGGGCACTGGCCGGCGGCACCGTGGTGTCACGCCGGGTGCGCCGGGTCGCCGCGTAACGAGGCCTGCTGTAGCGGCGGTCTATGACCGCCGAAGTTCTTTCAAAACGGTAGTCGTATTTGAAATTTGGTTGGGCCGGACTTGTGGGGTGGTATTGGGTTCCACCTTGGGTTCAGTGTGCATTATCTTCATGGCGATGCCGCACTGTCACAAGCCGGCCCAACTTTTTTCATCTCGGTAGATGAAACCGAAGTAAATGGTCGGCTGCCTAGGTTTGCCCGAGATTTAAAGGACTGGGTTTGTGCAAGCCGCCCTTAAAACTATCTTTTGTCTTTTTACTGCACGCTTCGCACCCGCACTGTAAGCGTCACGCCTGTGACCTCTTGACAG
>JAPLTZ010000178.1 GCA_026397895.1 Verrucomicrobiota bacterium
ACCTTTAACCTGCTGATCCGTAGTCAGCCGCTCTATCCAATTGAGCTATGGGTGCGACCAAAGGCGCGAAAAGCTACGCACCCGCCGCCATTCGCGCAAGCCAAATTCCCGCCGCTCCCGGCGGCAGCCCGCTGTTCCCTTGACCCGCATTCTGCCGCTCGGCTACCTTCTCACCGCTTATGCACAAACAACTTCTCCCCCGCTTCGCCATCGTCACCCTGCTCGCCGTTCTGCTTTCAGTCTGCGCCAACAATCCTCTCGCCGCCACCCTGCCCGCCGCCTTCAACCGGCTCGCGCCAAAACTTTTCGGCAAGGGCCTGCAACCCGCCTATCTCCGCTGCGAATACCGCGTCAACCCGCTCGGCCTCGGCGAACCCCTGCCCCGCTTGAGCTGGGTCGTCGAATCCGGCGAGCGCGGCCAGCGCCAGACCGCCTGCCGCGTGCTCGTCGCCAGCAGCGAAGCCCTGCTCGCGCAGGACAACGGCGACCTCTGGGACACCGGCAAAATCTCCACCAGCGAAACCTCCGGCCTCACCTACGCCGGCAAGTCCCTCGCCTCCGGCCAGCAGTGCTTCTGGAAACTCAAAGTCTGGGACGCGCGCGGCTTGGAATCGCCGTGGAGCGCTCCCGCCAAATGGACAATGGGCCTGCTCCAGCCCGCCGACCCGCCTTCGCCCGGAAGCTCCGGCGTGGCAGGTTGGCAGGCCAAATGGATCGGCTACGACAAGCCGCGCTCCGCGCCGCTGCCCGATGCGCAGTTCGATGGCGCGAAGTGGATTTGGTTCGCCAAGGATTCCGCCACCAACGCGCCCGCCGGCAAACGCGTCTTCCTCGCCACCGTCAAGCTCCCCGCCCTCGCCGACATCGCCGAGGCGGAATTGCTCGTCGCGGGCGACGACAAATTCAGCGTGAATGTGAACGGCCAGCGCGTCGGCCTCAGCGAACCCGACCCCGGCGAGGCGCTCAAGGCCTACCGCTTCAATCCGTTTGAGTATCTGCAGAGCGGCGAGAACGAATTCCGCGTCACCGTGGAAAACGCCGTCACCAGCCCGGCGGGATTGCTGCTGAAATTCACCGCCAAAACCAAGTCCGGCAAAACCATCACCCGCCTCACCGACGCCACTTGGCGGGCGAGCAGTCAAGCCTCCGCCAACGCCACCAATCACGGCGCGTGGTCGGCCTGCCGCGTGTTGGGCGACCACGGCATCGCCCCGTGGGGCAAGCTCAAGACGCTCGGCACCGTCGCGCCGCCGGCGGCGTATCTGTGCACCGGTTTCACCGTGAACAAGCCGGTGACGCGCGCCACGCTCTACGCCGCCGCGCTCGGCTGGGGCGATTTTCACCTGAACGGCAATCTGGTGAACGAGGAGTATTTCAGCTCCGGCTGGACGGATTACAACAAACGCGTTTACTACCGCGCCTACGATGTGACCGCCGCCATCCGCACCGGCGAGAACGCGCTCGGCGCGATCCTTTCCGACGGCTGGTTCAGCGGCTACATCGGCTGGGCGCGCAAACGGGAACATTACGGCACCAAGCCGCGCGTCCTCGCGCAGCTCGTCCTCGAATTCGCCGACGGCTCGCGGCAGGTCGTCGCGACCGGCCCGGACTGGAAGGCCGGCACCGGCCCCATCACCCGCGCCGACATTTTGCAGGGCGAAACCTACGACGCCACGAAGGAAATCCCCGGCTGGGACGCGCCCGGCTTCAACGCCAAATCCTGGGCCGCCGTGGACACGGGCGCGGAGGTGAACCCCGTCGTGCAGGCGCACCCCGGCCCGGCGGTCGTGCCGGTGAAGGAATTCACCGCGCAGACCATCACCGAGCCGAAGCCCGGCGTGTTCGTCTTCAACCTCGGCCAGAATTTCGCCGGCGTCCCGCGCCTCACCGTGCGCGGCAAGGCCGGCCAGAAAATCACCATCCGCCACGCCGAGCGGCTCAGCCCCGACGGCACGATTTACACCATCAACCTCCGCAGCGCCGAGGCCCGCGACGTCTACGTCTGCAAAGGCAAAGGCGTGGAGGTCTGGTCGCCGCGCCTCACCTTCCACGGCTTTCAATACGTCGAAGTCACCGGCCTCACGGAGAAGCCGACGGCGGCGACGCTCACGGGCGTGGCGTTGAGCAGCGACACCGCCGTCGCCGGCGACTTCGCGTGTTCCGACCCGATGTTGAATCAGCTTCACAACAACATCTATTGGACGCAGCGCGCGAACTTCGTGGACGTGCCGACCGACTGCCCGCAACGCGACGAGCGCATGGGCTGGATGGGCGACGCGCAGATTTACATCCGCACCGCCACGCTGAACACGGACGTGCAATCCTTCTTCGCCAAGTGGCTCGTGGACCTCGACGACGCGCAGCGCGAGGACGGACAGTTCTCAAAAATTTCGCCGGTGGGCTGCCTCAAGACCATGGGCCCGGACGGCGGCCCCGCGTGGGCCGACGCCGGCGTGATCTGTCCGTGGACGATTTATGAAGTCTATGGCGACAAGCGCCAGTTGGAACGGCATTACCCCGCGATGCGCCGGTTCGTCGAGTTCTGCGTGAACCGCAGCACGCCGGAACTTTTGCCGCCCGCGAAATACCATTGCTACGGCGACTGGGTGAGCATCAAGGCCGAGACGCCCAAGGACGTGATCTACACCGCCTATTTCGCCTACAGCACCCGGCTGCTCGCGCGCTCCGCCGAGGCGCTGGGCAAGACCGGGGACGCGGTGAAATACTACGCGCTGTTCGAGAAGATCAAGGCCGCGTTTAACAAAGCCTACGTCGCCGCCAACGGCCGCATCAAGGGCGACACGCAGGCCGCCTACGTCCTCGCGCTGCAATTCGACCTCGTGGACGGCGCGAACGCCAAACGCGCGGCGGAATATCTCGTGGACGACATCCGCGCGCACGACTGGCATCTCACCACCGGCTTCGTCGGCACGAAGGATTTGATGCTCGTGCTCGCCAAGATCGGCCGCAACGACGTCGCCTACCGCCTCGTCCACAACGACACCTTCCCGTCATGGGGCTTCAGCATCAAGCACGGCGCGACCACGATTTGGGAACGCTGGGACGGCTGGACGCCGGAAGTCGGCTTCGAGAAATCCGGCATGAATTCCTTCGCGCACTACAGCTTCGGCGCGGTCTATCAGTGGATGGCCGAGAACATCGGCGGCATCCGCAACGACGGCCAGGCCTACGACCGCATCGCCATCACGCCGATGCCGGACGACAAACTCACCGCCGCCCGCGTCGCCTACGACAGCATCCACGGCAACATCCGCAGCGAATGGAAGAAAACCGCCGCTGGCCTGACGCTGAACGTGCTCATCCCCGCCAACACCACCGCCACCGTCAGCCTGCCCGCCAAGTCCGCCGACGACATCACCGAGGGCAGCCTGCCGCTGGCCGACGTGCAAGGCGTGAAATTCCTGCGGCTGGAAAACGACCGCGCCCTGCTCGCCGTGGATTCCGGCAGCTACGAGTTCGCGGTGAAGGCGGCGAAGTAACCACGTCACCGGCAAATCGCGGGTTGGGTAAGTCGCAGCGGCGACCGCTCGGCCCGCGATTTTTTAGTCCCCGCCGGCGGTGACGACATGGTTCGTCAACTGCGTGTGCAGTTGCACCACGAGATTGGAATACGCCGGGACATTGGCGAGGTTCGTCAGTTCGAGCGGGTCGGTGGCGTGGTCGTAGAACTGGTGCAAGGTCGTCCCCCAGGTGAGGCCGTTCGTGCCGTCGCCCCACTTCACATAGCTGTAGCGGTCGGTCGTCACGCTGTGGCCGAGCACGCCGCTGGACAGGAAGGTGCTGAAGCAGGCGGTCTTGGCCGGCAACGCCGGATTGGTCAGATACGGCTGGAGGGACATGCCCTGGACGTTCGTGCTGATGGGCAGCCCGGCGAGCGCGGCGATCGTGGGATAGATATCCACCTGCTCCACCATCCCGGTGCAGACGCCGGAGCCGTAGCCGGGCGCGCTGACGATGAGCGGCACGCGGATGCCGATATCGAAGAGCGAGGGCTTCGACCAGCGGTTGTGTTCGCCGAGGCAGTAGCCGTTGTCGCCGGTGAGGACGATGATGGTGTTGGTGGCGAGGTTGAGCGCATTGAGTTTTGCCATCACGCGCCCGACCTGCGAATCCGAGAAGGCGGCGGCGGCCAGATAAGCGCGGCGGCCTTCGCGCACCTGCCCCAGCGTCGGATCGGTGTAGCCGAAGGCGTTGCCGTTGCCCGGTATGGCCGGCGCCGGGACGTTGTTGGTGGAAATGTCCTCGCCGCCCGGCACAAAGTAATAGGGCATGGAGATGGCATTGGTGCCGGTGATGTGATCAAAGAACTCCGTCGGGGCGACCCACGAGGTGTGCGGGCGGATGAAGCCGACCGTGAGAAAGAACGGCTTGTCCTTGTAGGTGGCGTTCGTGGTGAACGTGTCCAACGTGACGATGGCATTGGAGGCGATCGCGTAATCGGTGAAGTCCTCGGGCGGATGCGGGGAAGCGCCGTAGGGGCGGTTGTATTTGTTGCCCGTGGCGTGCGGCGGGTCGGACAAATCCCCGGCGTTCCACTCGGCGAGCTTCACCTCATCCACGAGGTTTTCGTCCAGGCTCAACGGCGCGCCGATGACCACGTCGGACACGGTGTTCGGGTCCTGAACATGGAAGACCTTGCCGAGGCGGGCCGTGTTGTAGCCCGCGTTCTTGAAAAGCTGCGGCAGCGTCACCGCCTCCGGCAACGCCTCGCGGAACAGGTCCACCAGATTGTAAATCTTCGTGCGCTCCGGGTATTGGCCGGTGAAGAACGAACTGCGCGAAGGGTTGCACAGCGAATATTGGGTGTAGGTGCGGGCAAACCGCACGCCGCTGCCGGCGAGCGAGTCCATGACCGGCGTGTAGGCGTCCGGGTGCCCATAGCAACCCAGCGTGGTGGTGAGGTCGTCGATGATGAAGAAGACGACGTTCGGGCGCGGCCCGGCCAGAACGGAGGCGGGCACTCGAAGCCGGTAAAACACGCTCTTGGTGGCAGGATCGGTGATGGTGAAATTCAGGTTCGTCAGGCTTTCCGAACCCGGGATGTCGAACCAGTAATTCGTGTCGGCCAGATTCACGGAGTTGGATTGGAGAATCCCGCCGCGATAGGCGGCGGGCCAGCCGAGCGCGAACGTAAACCCGCCCGGCCCCGCATTCGCCAAGGCCGAACTGATGATCCCATGCCGCCCGGTGTAGGTCGAATTGGTGCCGCCGCTGACCGAGAGCGTGCCGGTGGCCGGATTCCAAACCCAGCACAGCCCGCCGCCGAGCGCGGGCAGATTGGTGGCGGCGAAAGCCCCGGCGAAATTCGCGAAAGCAATCCGTCCTTGCTGATCTCCATCGCGGTCGTTCCAGCCAGAGTCACCGCGCCGTTCACGGTCAGCGTGCCGAGACTGAAGTTGCCGCCGCCGCTGGCCCCGCCGGGAGCGAGGGTGCCGCCGGGAGCCATGCTCACCGGCCCGCCGATGCTGCCGCTGCCGCCGAGCGTGCCGCCGGCGACGGTCACATTGCCGCCCGCCAGCGCACCGTTCACCAGCAGGGTGCCGTTGCTCACGGTCGTGTCGCCGGTGTAGGTGTTGGTGGTGGCGAGCGTGAGGATGCCGGAATTCAACTTCGCCAACCCGCCGCCGCCGCTGATGCCGCCCGCGCCCTGGATGAGATAATTCTTGGTGGAGTTGAACGTCACCGCGACCGGCGACACGGTGACCGCGAGGTTCAGCATCAGATTCGTGGCGGTGTCATCGAGGATCACTTCGACTCCGTTGGCAAACGCCGTCGGCGTTCCGCCGGAGACATACGCCCAGTCGGGCGTGCC
>JAPLTZ010000472.1 GCA_026397895.1 Verrucomicrobiota bacterium
AACCGGCTCCGTAGTTCAACGGATAGAATGGAGGTTTCCGAAACCTCAGATGTAGGTTCGATTCCTACCGGAGCTACTCTGATAATGTTTCTTTTTCTTTTGACGATTTCCGAATGATCAAATACCGCATCGGAAATCATTTCGTTGATATTTCATCCACCTTGTAAAATGAATGCATCCTTTCTATGATCAAATCATCGAATAAAAAACCGGCAGGAAGTATTGATGAATATCTTTCGGCTCTCCCCGCTGAAACCAAAGCGACTCTCGAAAAACTCAGGCAAACCATCAGGAAGGCGGCACCCACGGCAGAAGAGGCCATCAGTTACGGGATGCCGGCATTTAAGTATCACGGAACGCTGGTGTATTTTGCGGCCTTTAAAAACCACTGCAGTTTATTTCCGGGGAATGCCGGACTGATTATATCAATGAAAGAAGAACTCAGTACTTATCATACTTCCAAAGGGACCATTCAGTTCACGAATGAAAATCCATTGCCATCCAAACTGGTTGTGAAAATTGTGAAAGCGAGGGTAAGTGAAAATGTGAGTAAACAAAAAAATAAAACCGGCAAATAACTGGTGATGAATTCCAATACTAAACCAGGAGACGACATGCAAAAGATAACTCCGTACCTGTGGTTCAGCGGGAACTTAGAAGAGGCTTTGAATTTTTATTCGTCAGTTTTTTCAAAACGCAAAGATTGAGAACATCAGCAGGATCGATGATGGAGCGGTTGACTGAAAGATCAATACGGAATTTCCTGTCAGATCATTCCGTCAGCTTTAGGAAGGCTTATGAATGATCCCGATCCGGTGAAATCAAAAAGAGTCATGAGTGTCATCCTTCAGATGGATAAAAGCGACATCAGGAAATTGGAGCAGGCGTATGAAAAGGCAGGATAGGAGAGGGAAACCCGGAAGTTGAAATTCCCAGGTTTAAAATCAATGTGCCGGAATAGCGCACGGCACGAAGCCGGTTTCAAATTTTTTTATACGTTCCCGTACATATCCTGGCAGTCCACTTTTTGAAGTTTTAGCCTGTTGAAATCTTTCCTGAAATATTTATAGGAAAACATTGAATTTTATATACTTTGCGTTGTTTTACAAAAAGCAGTGGGCACTTACCAGATCAAAGACTTAGAGGAATTATCGGGCATCAAGGCGCATACGATTCGTGTCTGGGAGCAACGGTATAAGATCATTCAGCCCAAACGCACCGCTACCAACATCCGCTATTACAACGACGAAGATGTGCGGCTGTTGCTCAACGTCGCCTACCTCTGCAAGCACCGCTACCGTATTTCCAAGATTTCCCAGATGAGTTACGAAGAAATGGTGGATAACATCATGGCCATTTCAAAAAGGGGAGAGACGATCGAGCATCGCGTGAACGAGATGACCGTTGCCATGCTCGAATTCGATGTCGATAAATTCGAACACCTCATCACCGATTGCATCAACCAGATGGGTTTTGAAAACGGCATGCTGCAGATCGTCATTCCGTTCCTGAAAAAAATCGGTGTGCTCTGGCTTACCAAAGCCATCAATCCCGCCAACGAACATTATGTATCGAACATCATCCGAAAAAAAATTGTGGTAGCCACCGATTCAATCGCAGAAGATTACCATGCGGAAAGTAAAAAGTTCCTCCTCTTTCTCCCGGAACATGAATTGCATGAGATCACGCTTCTGTTTGCCAATTACCTGGCGAAATCGAGGAATCATCAAACGGTTTACCTGGGCCAAAATGTTCCGTATACCGACCTGAAGACTGTGGTCGAAAAAACGAATCCGGATTTTCTCGTCACTTCCATGACCACTCATCCTTCTGCCGACCATGCACTCGGTTACATACAACTCCTTGGCAGTGAATTCCCGGATAAGAAAATTTTTGTTTCCGGTCAGCGGGTTGTTTCTGTTTATCTTCCAATGCCTGCCAATGTCAGGCGGCTGGATGATTTTGCCGACCTGATTGAAATACTGGAAGCCTGATATTTTTTTTCGTCCTTCTTTTTTTTGTGTTTTGTTTTTTGAAATCACGCTTACTGCCCTCACCCTTCACCTCAAATTCTCCTTCTCTCTGTTGATTTGACAATCAATATTGAATTTACAAGTCCATGAACACTTGTATTGGCTTACCTGTGCAATGTCCTTCCCGATTTCTCAGAATATAAAATACAAATGTGATACAGGAATTTAGAATTAATGTTGGGTTTATTATTCACCCACAACCATTCCATATTATTTCATAGCTTATTTATTGACAATGCTCATGTCGTGTATAAATTAATTTCATTACGTTTCAGCATATTTTTTATTGCTAAAAATCAACATAGCAAATTTCCTAAGCATACACGAGAACATGAAACCCTCCCGGAACACTTTGGCGCCAAATCAATAACCGATTGAAAGGGCTTCGTGTGATCTTATCAACAACAAATGATAAATCACATGAAAAAAAAATATTCTTTGCATTTTTCAGAGAGTAACATTACCTCCTGTAATTTTTTTATTTATCCCGATTACATTTTGCCATTGCTAAAATCAGATGCGCAATTTTTTTTAACGGTTGCCTGCATAAAAATTATTTTGTTACTCCGCTTCACAAGGGTGACTTCACTTTTGCGAATCGTTAATCCATAACCCAATCCTGTATTTTGAAAAACATAAAATAAATGAAAACACAACTACTTACCCTCGCAGCAACGCTTGCATTTTTCACTTCCTCCGCCACCGACCGCCTCGTTCATGAATTGGGGTTGGCCGGCGCGTACTCCACCATCAGCTCTGCTATCGCTGCTTCAAGCGCTGGTGACCGTATCCTGGTTTACCCGAAAACGGGGGGAGCATCTTATGTGGAAAACCCATCTCTCTCACTTAGTAATTTACAATTGCTGAATGCGATAGAAGGAGAGCGATATAAAGTACAGGGGTCCATTTCAGTTGGCACAAATGGATCAGTTGTAGGTGCCGAAGTAAATGGAGCCATCAGTGATGCAGGAGCTTCAGGCAGCAATGTGCATATTGTTAACTGCAAAGTGAGCAATGGTTCCATTTATGCGGGAACAAATACAGGTAAATCATGGATTGACAATGACAGCGTCATCAATGGTTATATAAAATTTTACTATGGCCGTGTAAGCGGGTGTTATGTAAGTGGGACCAATCAAACTAATGGCTGTATTGAATTGGCCTTCGGAGCAGTGATAAGCAATGATACTGCCTTCATCGTTGGCAACAAAGTTGAATCTTATAGCAATGGTGTATCCGGGATAGCAATTCATTGCTTTTCTTTAAGTGTGTATGCTTATGTGTCGAACAATTACATTGTAATGAATTCCAATACCAGCGGAGTTGGTATTGGTGTTCTGGTGACGTCTGTAAAAGGAGACCCAATAAAAAGCAATGTTCTTATTAACAATACTGTAAATACACCCACACTTGGGGGGGCGGTCTCCTTCGAGTTTGATTGGTCAATGGCTTGTTTGGTGAATGTACGTAATAATATTTCCTCGTTTTCGCCCGGAGGTGTTGCAAACATCACTGGATTTGCTAATCCTTCTGGTAGTAGTCCAGGCATTACTTCGGAATATAATTACGTTAACGGATCTATTGTTCCCTTCCAGTGGATGCCGATAGGCACAGGCAATGTCAGCTCCTCCAACAGCACAATTGATTTATCAACAGGGGCTATCAATTCGGGAGGCGATGCAATTAACGGCGGAGATCCCAGTCCGGCCATGCTTGACCTGGACCTCACCCGCAACGATGCAGGATGTTACGGCGGTTCTTTAAGCCGCGCCAACTTCACAACTGCCGAAACCGGTTCCCGTGTTCTCTGGATGAATGCGCCGCGATTTATTTTCAGCGGGCAGGGTGCGACGATATCGGGAGAGGGCGTTGACAAGTGATTTCAAATTCGATTTGACCAAAGTATGAACATACTATTCACCGGTAAACAAAAAAACACTCAGATCAATAACCAATCCTCATGAAACATCTCTTCGCGATTCTGTCAATTTTACTTGCAGCTATTAACCCTTTGAGCGCTACTGACCTTCGTGTCGAAGAAAACGGTACGAGTGGCGCCTACACAACAATAAATGCCGCTCTTGCGGCAGCCAATGCCGGCGACCGTATTTATGTATATCCAAAGTACGGTGGTGCTGCCTATGTCGAAAATTTAATACTTACGCTCACCAACATACAATTAATTAATGCAACAGAAGGACAGCGGTTCAAGGTTGATGGCACGATCACCTTGAATGCCGGTTGTCAGTTGATCGGCGCGGAATTAACCAACATTGATTCTACGGTTTCTCACATCATTGATGGCGGCGGATCAAACAGCAATGTGCGCATTATTAATTGCAAAGTGATCGCAGGAAACGTTATAGCTTCTGCAACAGGCGCCAAAACCTGGATTGATAATGACAGTATCATGAATGGCTTCATCTCATTTTATAATGGAAGAATTAGTGGCTGTTATGTAAAGGGATCCAGTCCTTTCGGATGCATTCAATTGTTATCGGGGGCGCCAACCAGCAATGACACGGCATTGGTTGTTGGCAATAAAGTGGAACATTACATGTATGTCGATAATTCATGGGCGGTCTGGCTCAATTCATCCAGTGTCTTTACCTATGCTTCTAATAATTATATCCACTCCTATAATCCTTTTTATGTTAACAGTGGAATCGGCCTTAACTTTTATGGGGCAAAATATTCCCCTTCGTCCTCAGCAGGGAATTCAATTATTAATAATACAGTTTGTAAAACAGGGACAGTTACAAGTTTTAATAACAACTTTCAAGTTATCCTTACAACATCAACTTGCATAGCCTTCTATAATAATATATCAATTTCAATTGGACAGCCATCCTTAATGGGCTTTTTTTTCAATGGTATTGACGGCGTGAATTTTGAGTATAACTATGATATTAATTCTGCAACTCCATTTGTGAAAGGAAATAGCGCAGGGACCTTTAGTTCTACAAACATCAGCAATTCCAATTCATCAATCGATATAAATACCGGTAGCCTGAATGGTGGTTCGGATGCGATAAATGGAGGGCACCCCAGCGCACTCTATCTTGATTTGGACCTCACCCGGAACGATGCCGGATGCTATGGAGGCTCTTACTCACTTGCGAATTTTATGGTATCAGAAACGGGCGCTCGTGTATTGTTCATGAAAGCACCCCGAACGGTTTTTGCAACATTTCCAATCACTATTTCCGGTGAAGGGGTGGATAAATAATTATGAATTATTAAAATAACACAAAATGAAAATCCTAACAATCATTGGTGTCTTTCTGTGCAGTATGACTCACGCAGCAGATCTCATTGTTGAAGAAACCGGTTTTGACGGGGCGTATACGACTATCAGTGCGGCAATTTCCGCTGCAAGTTCGGGGGACAGGATTCTTGTTTTTCCAAAAGCGGGTGGTGCGGCTTATGTTGAAAATCCAACTATCACATTAAGCAATGTACAATTGTTGAATGCGGTAGAAGGTCTGCGATTTAAAGTACAGGGAACTATTTCTCTTGGTATTGGATGCATTGTAATCGGAGCAGAAGTGGTAAGTGGTAACATCACCGATGCGGGTGGTCTAAATAGTAACACCCGAATCATTAATTGCAAAATCGTTTCAGGAAATATTACGGCAAGTAATTATTCAAAAACATGGGTAGACAATGATAGCGTAATCAGTGGCACTATATCAATCTGGTACGGCCGAATAAGCGGATGTTATATTGTTGCTACATCGGGTACCGGCATTTCTCTCAATACTATCACCTATGCTGATTCGTCTGTCATTGTTGGAAATCATATCATTGCCATGAACGGAATTTCCTTTATGGGTTCATTTGGCTATTTTGATATTTCAAATAATTTTATTGAAACAACAAAAGATGGAATATTTATTTCAACCAGTAACTGGGTCACTGGACCGCGTTTTTATTGCGAAAATAATACAATTAAAGCAACCGGCTCAACTCTTGAGTTTGGCATCAGGGTAAATAATGCTTCTTCAACCATTAATTTACGCAACACTCTGATAATTGCTTCCAATTCTTTTACGTATGCTGCGTATTTTTGTGCTTGGGGGTTTGACGCATTTCGATACAATTATTACAACGGACCTGGCACTGCATTTTCCTTGTCAACCATTCCCACCCCTGATAATACAAATATAGCGGCCTCCAACTCAACCATCAATGCAGACGGAACACTTGTAGCAGGCAGCGATGCCATTAACGGTGGCGACCCCGGCGCACAATATCTTGACTTAGACCTTACCCGCAACGACGCCGGCTGTTATGGTGGTTCTTATTCACTATCCAATTTTACAACATCCGAGACCGGCGCGCGTGTATTGTTCATGAAAGCACCGCGCACGCTTTTTTCGACACATCCGATTATTATTTCCGGGGAAGGGGTGGATAAATAATTATGAATTTTTAAAAACACAAAACACAAAATAAATATCCTATGAAAAAGCTCTACACATTCCTCCTCTTCTTTCTAATTGTCTGCAACCTCTTCGCCACCGACCGTTACGTGACAGGAACCGGGTTTGGAGGGACATTTACTTCCATAAGCGCTGCCATTGCCGCGAGCAGCAATTGGGATCGGATCCTTGTTTATCCGAAAGCGGGCGGAGCATCCTATAATGAAAATCTGATCGTACCACTTTCCAATTTACAATTGATGAGCGCAGTGGAAGGACAAAGATTTGTTGTTGATGGAATAATAGTACTTGGCCCGGGCGGTGTTTTGGTTGGAGCGGAATTACCTGGTAATTTTACTAACATTATTGATGACGGTGGAATGAACAGTAATGTTCATATTGTTAATTGCAAAGTTAGTGGCACCAATGGAGGTATATATGCCAATAGTTCTGACACTAAGACATGGGTAGATAATGATAGCGTCACCAATGGATTAATACAAATATATAACGGGCGTGTTAGCGGTTGCAATACTCAAAATACAATTCAATTATTATCCGGCGCACCAGCCAGCAATGATACTGTTTTCCTGGTTGGCAATAAATCAATGGGCATTTCATGCAGTTCAACAACTTTATTTATATATGTTTCCAACAATTACATTTATGCTTCTGGAAGTTTTATTGGTCAGCCATCTACGGGCATAAATATAGCTGCAGCTAAAATTGATTCTTACATTAGTAATCATGTTTTGAATAACACAGTTAATAAAATGAATGCACCCGGTGGACTGATCGCTTTCCGTTTTAATCAAGCTGCCGGAGCACTGTTGGAAATTCATAATAATATTTCTACGTCAACCAGTTTCAATGCCGCGAACGGATATCTGGGGAATAACCAATATGGCATGAATTTCACTTATAACTACGATCACAATTCCACTGCTCCCTTTAGTAATATGCCTTCCGACCCTACCAATATAAGTAGCTCTACAACTACCGTTGACCTAAATACAGGCGCACTTAATTCCGGCAGCGATGCCATTAACGGTGGTGATCCGGGTACAGCTTATCTTGATCTTGACCTGACGCGGAACGATGCGGGATGTTATGGCGGCAGTTACAGCAGGGAAAATTTCACACAGGCAGAAACCGGCAGCCGCGTCTTGTTTATGAAAGCAACAAGGGAGGTTTTACAGGGGCAACCCGTGAATGTGAGCGGAGAGGGAGTGGATAAATAGTTTCGGGTTCTGAGTTCCGGGTTAACATTTAATACAAAATTAATTTCAAAATACTATACAATGAAAAAGCTAATCTTAACTCTTATAATAGTCGCCTTATGCAGCAGGGTTCATGCAACCGACCGCATCGTGAATGAAAATAGTATCCCCGGCGCGTATACAACTATTACTGCTGCACTGAATGCGGCTGTCAATAACGACCGAATCGTGATTGCACCACGCGGAGGCGGTCTTTCGTATGTTGAAAACATATCTTCCAACTTAACCGGGATACAAATGTTAAGCGCCACAGAAGGAACTAAATATAAAATTATCGGCAACATTACAATGGCGGACGGGTGGCAGATTTATGGAGCAGATGTCATCGGTGATGTATATTGTATCGGAAATTCCGCAAATGGTGAACGGCTGGCCGGATGTAAAATAACTGGCCGGGTGCATGGAATTGGTAGTTACAATATTAATTTTTTTATTGACAATGATTCGATCATCACCAATCAATCCAATTATGGCGCCGTTGAAATTTATTGCGGGAGAGTGAGCGGTTGTTATATCAGTTCCCCGGATCTCGGAATTATTGTTGCTCAGCCAATTACCAACAATTCAGATTCGGTATTCATTGTTGGAAATCATATTGTCGCGTCATACGGTATGAACATTATTTCACAAAACAGGTATTCTTATATATCCAATAATTTTATTGAAATTTCGTGGAGGGGAATTTTAATACTTGAGTGTAAAGCTGGTGGAACCGGAAATAATTCCTGTATAAATAATACAATTAAATTTACAGGTGCCTCTGGTGTAGAGGGAATTGAATTTGGATCTCCTTTTACTCCCGTAGCTGCCACATTTGATTTGAGAAATAACATTGTTATTTCAAGCTCTTCATCGGTCGGATATTATATAAATCCCAACTCTCTAATTGTACCGACCTTTCAATATAATTATTACAATGGACCGGGAACTGCCTTTAATTTGAATGGTATTACACCTGACGCCACCAATATCGCCGCATCCAATTCCACCATCAATACGGATGGCACACTGGTAGCGGGCAGCGATGCTATTGACGGAGGTGACCCTGCCGACAGGTATCTTGATATCGGTCTTCCCCCTACGCGAAACGACGCCGGATGCTATGGTGGCTCTTATTCACTTGCCAATTTTACCACTGCGGATTCGGGGTCACGCGTATTGTTTATGAAAGCTCCCCGTGTGATTTTATCAAATCAGTCATTCGGTATTTCAGGTGAAGGATTGGATAAGTAATTCTGAATTTATATGATGAGTTATTTGTTTTGAGAAAAGAATTTTCTGAATTGACAAGTTCCTATAACATGAAACAACACACTTTTTTATATAGCACCAGATGGTGGCTGCTTTTGTCGCTGGTCTTTCTCCTGCCATTGTGGTTAAATGCACAACGAACTGTGCATATTACCCATGGGGAATGCTTCGTTGACACGGATCCGGGAGCAGGGAATGCTATGCCGTTACTGGCGGAAGACGGCAACTTCAACGATGCTTTTGAAAAAGTGATCACTTCACTAACGGGCATAAGTGCAGGGAATCACAGCATTGGCATTCGTGTAAAAGACGCCGAGAATCACTGGAGCCCTGTTTTTCGCAGTACACTCAGTGTGATGAACCTCCGTACCATTCAACTTTCACAGGCAGAATACTTTATTGACAATGATCCAGGAGAAGGAAGCGCTTCACCAATGATCGCTTTCGATAATAACTTCAATGAAGCATTCGAAAAAGTCGCCGCTTCTCTTTCGAATCTTGGTCAGGGAAATCACACAATCGGAATCCGGGTGAAAGATGTCGAGAATCACTGGAGCCCCGCTTTTAAAAGCGCGATTACTGTCATAAATCTTCGAACCATCCAACTCAACCAGGCTGAATATTACATGGATGTTAACCCTGCGCAAGGCAGTGGTTCTCCGATGCTTGCGTTCAACAACAATTTCAGCGATGCCTTTGAAACGGTTACCGCTTCGCTCTCCAATCTCACTGCAGGGAATCACGTGATCGGAATCCGTGTGAAAGATCCCGAGAATCACTGGAGCCCTGATTTTAAAAGTGCGATCAGTGTGATGTCTTTGCGGACTATAAAATTAAATCAAGCAGAATATTATGTGGACGTAAACCCTGCACAAGGCAGCGGTTCACCCATGCTAGCCTTCAACAACAACTTCAGCGATGCATTTGAAACAGTGACGGCTACACTTTCCAATCTCAGTGCAGGCAATCACGTCATCGGGATTCGTGTGATGGATGCCGAGAATCACTGGAGTCCTGATTTTAAAAGCGCGATCAGTGTGATGTCTTTGCGAACGATAAAATTAAATCAAGCAGAATATTATGTGGACGTAAACCCGGCGCAAGGCAGCGGTTCACTCATGCTAGCCTTCAACAACAACTTCAGCGAAGCCTTTGAAACAGTGACGGCTACACTTTCCAATCTCAGTGCAGGCAATCACGTTATCGGGATTCGTGTGATGGATGCAGAGAATCACTGGAGTCCTGATTTCAAAAGCGCGATCAGTGTGATGTCTTTACGGACTATAAAATTAAATCAAGCGGAGTATTATTGGGATGCGGATCCTGGGCAGGGCAACGGAACACCGATGATTGCCTTCGATGGAACGTATAATGACGCGTATGAAAATTCCACAGCCACCATACCGGGCGCTCCACCGGGGGTACACAAACTGAGCATGCGTGTAAAAGATGAAGAAGGAAATTGGAGCCCGCCATTTAGCCAGGCTGTAGTTGTTTCCTGGTGCGATACAATTCACATCAACGCCTCCGCGACATCAATTTGCTCCGGTACCAATATCACCTTTACAGCAAGCTACTCTTCACTCGGTGGCACGCCTTCTTTTCAATGGAAATTAAATGGCGCAAGTGTAGGAGGCAACACTTCCGCTTATAGTAACAATTCCCTTGCAAATGGCGATGTGGTCACATGTCAATTAACTACACAATTCGGCTGTCTTGCCGGTCCGCAAACTTCAAATTCCATTGCTGTAGTTGTGGGACCTTCTACTACCCCAACTATAACTATTTCCCCGAACCCGTCAGGTGCAATCTGCTCGGGTACTTCGGTCACCTTTACAGCAACGCCCACAAATGGAGGAACCACTCCTGCTTACCAATGGAAAGTGAATGGAGCCAATACCGGAGCAAATAGCCCGGCGTTTACTTCTGCATCCCTGGTCAACGGAG
>JAPLTZ010000221.1 GCA_026397895.1 Verrucomicrobiota bacterium
CGCGCTGCAGAACCGCAACTACCTTTCCTTCGCCCGGCACTTCTGGCAATCGTGGCGCGCCGCCCGCAAAGCCTTCGCCGCCCACCCGCCCGATGCCGTCCTCGCCATGGGTGGATTCACCGCCGCCCCGCCCGTGCTCGCCGCGAAACGGTTCGGCGCGCAAACCTTCCTGCACGAATCCAACACCATCCCCGGTCGCGCCAACCGCTTCCTCGCCCGCCGCGTCGATGCGGCGTTCACCGGCTTTCCCGAAGCCGCCCATCGCCTCCGCGCCCGCGACATCCTCGTCGTCGGCACGCCCGTCCGTCCGCAATTTCTCCCCACACCGCTGCCGCAAATCCCCGCCTCCATTTACCGCACCTCGCTCGGACTCGACCCCGCCCGGCCCGTCGTCCTCGTCACCGGCGGCAGCCAGGGCGCGAGCGGCCTCAACGAACTCATCATCGCCGCGCTGCCCGCGCTCGCCGACCGCGCGCCCCACTGGCAATGGCTGCACCTCACCGGCGTGAACGACGCCGAGCGTGTCCGCGCCGCCTACGCCGCGCACGGTTTCAAGGCCGTCGTCCAACCCTTCTGCGCCGAGATCGAACTCGCCTTCCACGCCGCCACCGCCGTCGTGAGCCGCGCCGGCGCGTCCTCGCTCGCCGAAATCGCCGCGATGAAACTGCCCGCGCTGCTCGTGCCGCTGCCGACTGCCGCCGACAATCACCAATTTCACAACGCCCGCGCGCTCGTCGCGACCGGCGCCGCGCGGATGCTGGAGCAGAAGGACGCCCCGCCGGAAAAAACGGCGGCGTTGCTGCGCGAACTGATGGAATCGGCGTCGGCGCGCACGGAAATGCAGGACGCGCTCGCCAAGTGGCGCACGCCGCGCGCGGCGGAGAAAATCGCCGAAACCATTTTGAAAGCCGTCGCCGCGCGCCGTGAGCGCGAAGCCGCCGCCGCCGCGCCCGCCGATTGTGGCTGTGACTGCGGCCACACGCACCAATGACAAAAGCACCGGAAATTTCATCGCCGCCGAACGTGATCGCTGAAATCGCCGCCGCGCTCGCGGGCCGGGTTTCGCCCGCGACGCCCGTCCGCTGCGCCGAGCCGCTCGCGAAGCGCACGACGCTGCGCGTGGGCGGGCCGGCGGATTTGTTCGTCGAGCCGGCCTCGGACGAGGACTTGGCGGCGGCGGTGCGGTTCTGCGGCGAGCAACGGCTGGAGTTTTTCGTGCTGGGCCGCGGCTCAAACCTGCTCGTGCGCGACGGCGGCTTCCGTGGCGTCGTCATTTCGCTGGCCTCGCCGCATTTCAGCCGCGTGACGGTGGACGGCGAGCGGCTGCGCTGCGGCGCGGGCGCGAAGTTAAAGGAGGTTTCCGCTGCGGCGAAGCGCACGGAGCTGGGCGGGCTGGAATTTCTGGAAGGCATTCCCGGCAGCGTCGGCGGCGCGCTCCGCATGAACGCCGGCGCGATGGGCGGCGCGACGTTTGATTTCGTGGAGTCGGTGCGCGTGATGGATGTCAGCGGGTTGATCTGCGAACTGTCCCGCCGCGCCATCGAGGTCGAGTATCGCTCGTGCCCGTTGTTCAAGACGCACATCGCGCTGGGCGCGGTGTTCCACGGCCAGCCCGCGCCGCGCGCCGAGATCGAGGCGAAGCTGAACGAATTCAACCGCAAACGCTGGGAAGTCCAGCCGGCCAAGCCGAGCGCGGGCTGCACGTTCAAGAATCCCTCGAAGGAGATTCCCGCCGGCAAGCTGGTGGACGAACTCGGCTTGAAAGGCGCGCGCGTCGGCGGCGCGCTGGTTTCGGCGGAGCACGGCAATTTCATCGTGAACGACGGCGGCGCAACGGCGGCGGACGTGTTGCGGCTCATTGAAATCATCCGGCAGCACGCGCAGGCCGAGCGCGGCATCAATCTGGAGACGGAAGTGGAGATCATCGGTGAAGACTAAAAAATCCAAACCCAAAAAACGGAAAGGCACAAAAATGAAAATCACTGTGATGCTGGGCGGGCCGAGCGCAGAGCGGGAAGTTTCATTGCGCTCCGGCGCGGCGGTGGCGGAGGCATTGGCCTCGTTGGGGCACGAGGTCGAGGAGCTTGACCCGGCGGACACGCCGTGGACTTTGCCGCCGGACACGGACGTGGTGTTTCTCGCGCTGCACGGCACCTACGGCGAGGACGGCACGGTGCAACGCGAACTGGACGCGCTCGGCGTGGCCTACACGGGCTTCGACGCGCGGGCGAGCCGCACCGGGTTCGACAAGATTTTGAGCAAGCGCGCGTTCCTCAAGGCGGGCGTGCCGACGGCGAAGTTCGCGGTGATCGAAGAAGTGGACGCGCCGTGGCCGGCGGGCTGGGAATTGCCGGTGGTGCTGAAGCCGGCGTGCCAGGGTTCGAGCGTGGGGCTGCGGTTCGTGGAGCGCGCGGGCGAATGGCGGCGGGCGCTGGCGGAAAGTTTCCGCTACGGCTCGCCCGTTTTGCTCGAAGAAAAAATTTGCGGACGCGAGACGACTGTTGGCATCCTTGCGGGCAGAGCGCTGCCCGTGGTGGAGATCCGGCCCCACAGCGGCGCTTACGATTACAAATCGAAATACACGACGGGCGCGTCGGAGTATTTCTGCCCGGCGGAGTTCGACGCGGCGACGACGAAGCGGATACAGGCGGCGGCGCTCGCGGCGTTCCACGCGGTCGGCGGGCGCGATTACGGCCGGGTGGACGTGATGGTGCGGGCCGACGGCTCGCCGGTGGTGCTGGAGGTAAACAGCCTGCCGGGCATGACGGAAACGAGTCTGTTGCCGAAGGCGGCGACGGCGGCGGGGATGAGCTTCCCGGAATTGTGCGGCAAGATGGTGGAACTGGCGTTGCAGCGCGCGCCGGTCGCGGTCTGATTGGAAAAATTTTATGGCGTGGTTCAAACGAAAATATCAAAACCGGCGGCTCGACCGCCGCAGCGTGCTGCTTGATGTGAAGTTGCGCGCCGACCAGGTGCGCGCCACGCGGATGCGCTGGGGCGTCATCGCGCTGACGGTTTCGGCGGGGACGATCTTCGGGCTTTACCTCGTCTGGCGCACGGGCGAGTGGGCGATGAACCATTTCCTCTACCAGAACAAGGATTTCGCCGTGCAGCAGATTGACGTGCAGACCGACGGCGTCGTGGCCGTGGATCAACTCCGCCGCTGGGCGCAGGTGAAACCGGGCGACAACCTGCTTGCGCTCGACCTCGCGATGGTCAAGCGCAACCTCGAACTCGTGCCGCTGGTGAAATCCGCCGCCGTCGAGCGCGTGCTGCCGCGCACGTTGCGCATCCGCGTGACGGAACGCGAACCCGTCGCGCAGGCCTACGCGCCGCAACCCCGGCCCGACGGGCGCGGCTACGACATGAAGGCTTTTCACATTGACGCTGAGGGCGCGGTGATGTCGCCGCTCGGTTTGCGGCAGCGCGCCACGCCGCTGGCGCAGGCGGGCGAGCAGTTGCCCACGCTCGCGGGCATTGACCCCATCAATCTCGCCGACGGCCGCAAGCTGGACTCGCCGCAGGTGCGCGCGGCGCTGGAGCTCATCGTGGCGTTCGAGCGCTCGCCGATGGTGGGGCTGGCGGATTTGAAGCGCATTGATGTCGCCGCGCCCGGCGTGCTCGTCGCGACGACGGGGCAGGGGGCGGAAGTGACTTTTGCCCTGCAGGATTTTGAGCGGCAGTTGAAACGCTGGCGCGCCGTCTACGACCGCTGCCAGTCCGAGAACAAGGGTATCGCCGCGCTCGACCTCGCCGTGCCGAGCAATATCCCCGCCCGCACGGTGGATGCCCGCGCCGTCGTCCCCA
>JAPLTZ010000244.1 GCA_026397895.1 Verrucomicrobiota bacterium
ACGAGAAAAATTCCACGCCCACCGCCGCGCCCGCGCCCGGCCTCACGGTGAAGCGCGACGCCATCATCAACCTCACCGGCCAGATGAAGCCGGACGGGAAACTGGATTGGGACGTGCCGGCGGGGCAATGGACGATTCTGCGCGTCGGTTACACGCCGACGGGGCGCGACAATCATCCCGCGCCGGAAGGCGGCCTTGGCTTGGAGTGCGACAAGTTGAGCGCGGAGGCGCTGGACGCGCATTGGGCGGGTTTGGTGCAGAAAGTCGTGGAGATGCTCGGCCCGCTGGCGGGCAAGGGCAAGGCGTTCAACAACGTGCTCATCGACAGCTACGAGGTCGGCGGCCAGAACTGGACGGCGAAGTTCCACGAGGAATTTCAGCAGCGGCGGGGTTACGACCCGTTGCCGTGGCTGGTGACCGTCACCGGACGCGTGGTGGATTCGCCGGAAGTCACGGAGCGTTTTCTGTGGGACATGCGCCGCACCATCGCGGATTTGTTCGCAGAAAAATATTACGGGCATTTCGCGGAACTCTGCAACGCGCACGGGCTGAAGGCGTCCATCGAGCCTTACACCGGGCCGTATGAATCGCTGCAATGCGGCGAGCCGGCGGACATCCCGATGGGCGACTTCTGGGTCGGCCAGGGCGTGCATACTTCGGTGAAACTCGCGGCGTCCGTCGGCCATATCTTCGGCAAGCCCGTCATCGGCGCGGAATCCTTCACCGCCGCGCCCAGCGCCGAACACGGCCGCTGGCTCGACGATCCCTACGCGCTCAAGGCCGTCGGCGACCAGGTTTTCTGCGAGGGCGTGAACCGCTACATCTTCCACCGTTACGCGATGCAGCCGTGGACGAACCGCGCGCCCGGCATGACGATGGGGCCGTGGGGCAGCAACTTCGAGCGCACGCAACCTGGTGGGAACAGGGCCGCGCGTGGCTGAAATACGTCGCGCGCTGCCAGTTCCTGCTGCAACAGGGCCGCTTCACCGCCGATGTCGCCGCGTTCTACGGCGAGAGCGCGCCGGTGCAGACGCCCGCGCTCAACCCCGCCCTGCCCGCCGGCTACGACTACGACGCCGTCAACGCCGACGTGCTTTTGAAACAGGCGCGCGTCGAGAACGGCCAGCTCGTCCTCGCCAGCGGCATGCGCTACCGCGTGCTGCTGCTCGCGCAATCGCAGCGCACGATGACGCCCAAGCTGCTGCGCCAGCTCCGCGACTTCGCCGCCGCCGGCCTCACCATCGTCGGCGCGCCGCCGGAAAGTTCGCCAAGCCTGAACGACTTCCCCAAATGCGACGCCGAACTGAAGACGCTTGTCGCCGAACTCTGGGGCAACTGTGACGGCACAACCGTCACCGAACACGCGCTCGGCCAAGGCAAGGCCGTCTGGGGACAGCCGCTGGAACAGGTTTTCGCCGGGCTGAACACGAAGCCAGACTTCGCCTTCGCCACGAACAACAGCGCGGAACTCCGCTACATCCACCGCGTCGCCGGCGATGCGGAAATCTATTTCGTCTCCAACCAGCGCGACAAGTTCGACACGGTGGCCTGCACCTTCCGCGTCGCCGGCCGGACGCCCGAACTCTGGCATCCCGACACCGGCGTGATGGAAACCGCGCCCGTGTTCACCGACAAGGACGGGCGGATTTCCGTGCCGCTCCAGTTTGATCCCGCCGGCTCGGTGTTCGTCGTCTTCCGCAAGCCCGCCGCCGCCGACCACGCCGTCGCCGCGAAGTTCACGCCGGTTGAAAACAAATCCGCGACCGCCGCGGCGGGCGGCTTGAAAATCATCAAGGCCGAATACGGCAGCTTTGAGGCCAATTCCGACCAGGCCGCCGACGTCACCGCCATCGTGAAAAAAATGGTGGCCGCCGGCCAGCGGCGGATTCCCGCCCGCAACGAACCGCTCGGCGGCGACCCCGCCGGCAGCGTCACCAAGGAATTGCGGATTGATTATTCGCTCGCCGGCAAAAAACAGAGCCGCACCGTGGACGAGAACCAGACCCTCGAACTGCCCGCCGGCGCCGAAGTCCTCCGCGCCACCTACGGCCTGCTCGATGAAAAACCCGTCAAGACGATGGACCTCACCGCCAAACTCGCCGGCCTCATCCAGGACAACAAACTCACCGTCACCGCCGGCAACACGCTCGCCGGCCGCGACCCCGCCCCCATGACCCTCAAGCAACTGCGGGTCGAATATGTTTCCGGCGGCAGCAAGCGCACGGCGGAGGCCGGGGAAAACCAGGTTCTCAAACTGCCCGCCGAAAACGCCCGTCCGCAAGCGCCGTCCGCCTGTGAGTTGTCCGTCGCCAACGGCCAGACCGTGGCGCGCGTGTGGCAACCCGGCACGATTGAGCTCACCACCGCCGCCGGCAAGACCGTGAAGGCCGAGGTCAGCGCCGTGCCCGCGCTGGTGGAGTTGACGGGCGAATGGGAATTGAATTTCCCGCCCAACTGGGGCGCGCCCGCGGCGGTCACACTGCCCAAACTCATCTCGTGGCCGGAACACGCGGACAAGGGCGTGAAATATTTCTCCGGCACGGCGACCTACGCGAAGGAGATGGAAATTCCCGCCGACCGCCTCGGCGCAGGCTGTTCGCTCTGGCTGAATCTCGGCACGGTGAAAAACCTTGCCGAAGTTTCACTCAACGGAAAACCGCTCGGCATCCTGTGGAAACCGCCGTTCCGCGTGGACGTCACCGGCGCGGCGCGGCCCGGCAAGAACCGGCTCGAAATCAAAATCACGAATCTCTGGCCGAACCGCCTCATCGGCGACGAACAACTGGCGGAAGACCGCGAGTGGGGCAGCAATCTGGCGCTGAAGTCATGGCCGCAGTGGGTGGTGGACGGCAAGCCCAGCCCGACGGGCCGCTACACCTTCACGACGTGGCATCACTGGAAGAAGGACGACGCGCTCGTGCCTTCCGGCCTGCTCGGCCCGGTGACGTTGCAGACGGCGGTGCAGACGGCGGTGCGATAATCGCCAACCTGACGTTCAATCCAGCGGCGCTTTCTCGAAGTCCGTTTCGTTGACCCAATTGGCGTTCATTTTTTCGCCGCTCATGAAGCGTTCGTAGAATCCACGTTCGGCCGCGTTGGCGTAAGGCTCGGCTTCAAACACACCGCCGTTGCCAGCCATGCGCGGGTCGTCGCCCTGCGCCTTGAGCTCGGCGAAAAGCTGCGCCTGCAACCGCTCCTTGCGCGCCTGCTGCTCCGGCGACGCCGCTAGATTTTTCAGGCAATCAGGATCGTGCTGGAGGTTGTAGAGTTCCTCCTCCGCGTGTTTGCCGAAACACAGCGCCCAGAACCGGTCGCCCGCGTCCTTGCGGTGCGCGTCGAGAATGAGAGTCTTCGTCGCGCCGCCGTCGGTGTTGAGATAGCCGGTCTCCGGGTTGCCCGCCGGCCAGCGCGTCGGCTCGAAGTTGCGCAGGTAGAGCCAGCCGTCCTTCACAATGCTGCGGATGGGATAACCCCAGTCATGCGGGCGGCCAACGTCGTGCCGCTCCTGCCCGAGCAGGACGTGGTCGCGCGCGGGGTTCACGCGGCCGGATTTCTTGGAGTTGAAAATATCCGTGAGGCTCCGCCCCGCCGCCGGGGCCATGCCGGTCTGCGCCCACTTCAATCCTGCGGCCTCGATGAACGTCGGCGCGAAATCAATGAAGCTCACATAGTCGCTAACTGTGCGGCCCGGCGCGCGGATGCCGCGTGGCCACATTGCG
>JAPLTZ010000316.1 GCA_026397895.1 Verrucomicrobiota bacterium
CACGCCTGGGTGCAGAGCGCCCGCCGCGTCGGCACCTGCCTCGGCGATTGAGTTGGAGTCCAAGCTTCAGCTTGCAGCCGCCCGACACGCTAAAGCGTGGACTCCAGCCCAAATGCCGGGACTCGATGTCAGCGGAGTTGCGTATTGGCAACAGCGACGTGCATTGCTAGCTTTTCGCGATGCCTGAACCGACTATCGCCGCCCCGCCCGTCTCCAAAGCGCGCACCTTTTTCCGCCGGCTGGCGAGCACGGCGGTTCTCTGGACGGTCATCCTGACGGCGCTGTTCTCCGGGCACAAAGCGATTTCCGATTACGTTTTTCTGCTCCTCATGGTCACGCTCGCGACCACGGGCCTGATGGAGTTTTACGGCATCATGGCCAAACGCGACCTTGTTTGTTTCAAGGGCAGCGGCCTGTTCGCCGGCGCGCTGCTCCTGGTCGGCACGTCTTTCAATCTGACCGGACACATCGGCACTTCCGGTTCGCCGTCGCGCGTGAACGACTTCGAGACCGGCCTGCTCATCCTCTTCGTGCTCGGCCTGTGCCTGCGGCAATTCGTCTCCCGCAGCAACACCGCCGGCATCCTCGCCATCTCCACGACCATCTTCGGACTCCTGTATGTGCCGTGGCTGCTGAATTTCATCCAGAAAATCAACTTCTTCCCCGGCGTGGACGGCAAATACTACGTCCTCTACTTCATCCTCGTCACCAAGTTCAGCGACATGGGCGCCTACATCGTCGGCTCGCTCATCGGTCGGCACAAGATGATCCCGCGCATCAGCCCGGGCAAAACGTGGGAAGGCTTCGGCGGCGCCATCGTCGTCTCCACCGGCGCGAGCCTTGTCTTCGCGCACTTTCTCGGCGACCACATGACCGGCATGACCCCGCTCCACGCCGTCGTGCTGGGCGTGGTGTTGAGTTCCACCGCCGTCATCGGCGACCTCATCGAATCGTTATTCAAGCGCGAGGCCGGCGTGAAGGATTCCGGCACCTTCTTCCCCGGCATCGGCGGCATCCTCGACCTGCTCGACAGCATTTTGTTCAACGCCCCCATCATGTATCTCTACCTGCGGCATGTCCTCACGCACCCATGAACCACAAAGGCACAAAGACACAAAGCCTGAAAACCAATCTCAACTTTGTGCCTTCGTGTCTTCGTGGTTAAACAATTGAAATGAAAAACGTCGTCTTACTCGGCAGCACCGGCAGCATCGGCACCAGCACCGTCAAAGTGGCGGAAGACCTGCCCGACCAGATCCGCCTCATCGGCCTCGCCGCAGGCGGCAACGCGGACTTGCTCACGGAGCAGACCCGCAAGCACCAGCCCGCATTCATCTCCATCACCGACCCCGCCAAAGCCGCGCAGTTGCAAAACGCTTTCGGCACGAAGGTGAAAGTTTATTCCGGCAACGACGGCCTCCTAAAACTCGCCACGCTGCCCGAAGCCGACATCGTCCTCATCGCCATCGTCGGCACGGCGGGATTGCAACCCGCGCTCGCCGCCATCCGCGCCGGCAAGGACATCGCCGTCGCGTCCAAGGAAATCCTCGTCATGGCCGGCGAAATCGTCATGCGCGAGGCCAAGAAACACGACGTCCGCGTGCTCGCCGTGGACAGCGAACACTCCGCCATCTTCCAATGCCTCGACGGCAAACCCAGTTCCTCCGTCCGCAAACTCTGGCTCACCGCCAGCGGCGGCCCGTTCCGTGACAAGGCCGAGTGGCCCAAGGAAAAATTCGCCGAGATCACCGTCGAACGCGCGCTCAAACATCCGTCGTGGGTCATGGGGCGCAAGATCACCATTGATTCCGCCACGCTCTTCAACAAAGGCCTGGAGATGATCGAAGCCCGCTGGCTGTTCGACATCGAGATGGCGCGCGTCGGCGTCGTCGTGCACCGGCAGAGCATCGTGCATTCGATGGTGGAGTTCGTGGACGGCTCGCTCATCGCGCAACTTTCCACGCCGGACATGTGCCTGCCCATCCAATACGCCCTCACCTACCCCGCGCGCGCCGCCAGCGACCGCGTGCAGACCGACTTCCCCAAGATCGGCACGCTCACCTTTGAAGAGCCGGACACCGACCGCTTCCCCGCCATCGAACTCGCGCGCCGCGCCGGCGACACCTGCGGCACGATGCCCGCCGTGTTCAACGCCGCCAACGAAGTGGCCGTGGACGCCTTCGTGAACCGCAAAATCAACTTCCCGCAAATCACCGCCACCGTCCGCCGCGTGATGGACGCGCACAAAGTCGTGAACCACCCGACGCTGGAAAAAATCCTTGAGGCCGATGCGTGGGCGAGGACAGAGGCGACGAAGGAATAATTATTCTGGCGAACTTGCGCCGGTGAATTGACGCAATCCGATTGGTCGTCTAGTCTGCGCACATGGCATACGATTCGGTGGATAAAATGCAGACCGCTCTGGCGGATGGAGTGTTCAGCTACGCGAAAGATCGAAAGAAAGCGGCTGGTCGTTGTCTTGGAACTTTCATTGAAATAATCACGTTTTACCTTTTGAAGTCATGGGGCGTTGCTCCAAGCGTGGGAATTGAACGCGGTCTCGCCGAATATAAAAATCCCGCCATTACTCATAATGTCGAATACTCACTCCATCCGGTAGCCGACATAGACCGACTGGTAATAAATGATTGCGATCTCCCACTGACCACTTCAAAAATCTTTCGTCAGTTCGGAGACACACATCATCTGCATTCGTTTGAAGAAACAACCAGACACCTTTTAACGAAGGAGAAAATCCTGCGCAATTCTTGTGTCATTGGAGAAAAAGAGCACCAACTTTTGGTTGGCCTTGTCAGTATTCTTGAGGGCAAAGGGCAGGCAGAACTTCACAAGCTCAAGCACGGCGGGACGATTCAAAGTCTGGAGTTGGATTTAGTCACACAGTATCGGCAGCCCTACGCTATGTTCGAGTGCAAGCGTGTCGGAGTTGAAGATGGCATGAAGAAAGGGCCGCAAACAATTGAGAAAGCCAAACAAGGTGCTTATGTCGCCCGCACGGTTTCATCCATGCAAAGAATCCGAACCCACTCCGGCGCAGTGCATGGTGTTCTCCCCAAGAAAGACGGAACGCTTTACGCAAAGCCTTATGATGAATTGATGGCGGAAATCATCGCGTCGCACGACCCGGAGTTGCTTCGGAATTTCATTCTTACGGTCGGGGTGGTAAGCAACCACGGAAATTGGTTCAGCTCTGACAACATGAACAAAGAATTGGTTGTGCTGGCGCAGTCTTACGATTGGCTGTTGTTCCTCACCGACGAGGGCTTGGCTGAATTTATCTACGACATTGTTTTGAGCAAAAAGACCGAGGTGCAAGCGGCCAAAGACGCTTTTCGCAGAAGTTATTCGGCGGACAAAACCAAGAACTCATTCACCAAAGTCCAGATGGACTTGAGCGCCGACAAGGTTTTACAGGATTATTTCCGCGCAAACAGCAAGCGCATCGAAAGCTGGTTCAACGTCATTACTCCAGTTAAGCAGCCGATGACGACGCTGCGGAAACAGATTGCCACGCTGTCGAAGAAAAACTGGGCGGAGATTTTAGCATGAGTGCCGGACGCAAAGTAATTTCCGACAATAAGGATTGGGGAACACCGCCCAAATATGTCGAAGCGGTCAAGGCATTCTTCGGCGGTCAAATTGATTTAGACCCATGCTCCAACGAGTGGTCGCTGGTTGATGCAAGAGTTGAATACCGGGTCGCGGAGCGTGACGGTTTGAAAGAGAGTTGGAATTTCAAACGAATTTTTGTGAATCCCCCTTACGGCAAAGACCGTATTCGAGGGACTGGCATCAAACAGTGGATTCAACGCTGTGAACAATCCAATTCGATGCACGGTTCAGAAGTTTTGGCGTTAGTTCCCGTCGCTGTAAATACCACCCACTGGAAAAAGCACGTCTTTGGCAAAGCTCGTTCCCTCTGCTTTCTCGCCGACACCCGGCTAAAATTTCTGGTTAATGGAACGGATGGCGGCAAAGGCGCGCCGATGGCGTGTTGCATGATTTATTGGGGGACAGACCATGAACGTTTTGTTCGGGTTTTTCATAAGTATGGCGCGGTAGTGCCACTCGATGAACTGCAAAGAAACGGGCACGCCCATTCAGTTGAAGCGGAGCATACGCGGGACGCCTTTCCTAATCGTCGGATTGGTAAGACAGTGATTCCAAATTTGCCTGTAAGGTATCCCGGACATGAAACTAATAAGGTTGCTCAGCTTACGTTAATGGAATCGTCAAAACCTGCACGCGCAAGGAAGGCTACGCCTGTTAGCTATTCCAAACTCAAACGCAAGAAGTAGAGCATGGACGCCGCATTGCCACCGCTCACGCCCAGCACGCTTTACCTCGTCGCCACGCCCATCGGCAACCTCGAGGACATCACGCTCCGCGCGTTGCGCGTGCTGAAGGAGTGCGACGTCGTCGCAGCGGAAGACACGCGCCACAGCGGGCAGCTCCTCAAACACTTCGGCATCGCCAAACCGATGTTGAGCTACTTCCAGTTCAACGAGGCCAAGCGCAGCGAGGAGATCATCGAGCGGCTCAAGCGCGGCGAGAAGGTCGCGCTCATCACGGACGCCGGCAGCCCCGGCATCAGCGACCCCGGCGAGCGCGTGGTGCTGGCGGCGTTGAAAGCCAGGTTGCGAGTGGAATCCGTGCCGGGCGCGTGCGCGCTCATCGCAGCGCTCACAGCGAGCGGATTGCCGACGGACGAGTTTCATTTCATCGGTTTTCTGCCGCACAAGTCCGGCCAGCGGCGCAATCAACTGGAGGCGCTGAAACAATTCGCCGGCACGCTCGCGCTCTACGAATCGCCCTATCGCATCGAGAAGCTGCTGAACGAGCTGCAAGAGGTTTTCCCCGAGCGCCAGGTCGTCCTCGCGCGCGAGCTGACGAAGAAGTTTGAGGAATTCCTGCGCGGCACCCCGGCGGAACTCATCGCGCTGACGCAGCAGCGGAAGCTCAAGGGGGAATTCGTCGTCCTCGTGCGCGGCGCGGCAGAGAGTTAGTTGCGCCGCCGGTTCAAAGCGGTTATTGTCCGACCATGAGCGTCCAAGAAATCCAACAGATGCCCCGGCAGGAAAAGCTGCGGCTGATGGAGCTGTTGTGGAGCGACCTCTCCCGCGATGACAGTGAGTTTGAGTCGCCGGCGTGGCACGGGATGGCCTTGCAGGAGACGGCGCAACGCGTGGCCGAAGGTCGGGAGCCATCGCTCGATTGGGAACAGGCCAAGGCCAGACTCCGCAAGCCGGCGGCATGAACCTCCGCATCCTCCAGTCGGCCTTCGATGACTTGGAAGCTGGCCGGGACTTTTACGAGCAGCAGGGCGAAGGCTTGGGTGATTACTTCCTCGATTCGCTGTTCTCCGACATTGATTCACTGACGCTCTACGCGGGCATCCACCGCCGCGCCTTCGGATTTCACCGCCTGCTTTCCAAACGATTTCCCTACGCGATCTACTACTTGAGCGGCGAAAAGGAAACCGTGGTGTATCGGGTGTTGGATTGCCGGCAGAATCCCCGGAAGATTTGGGCGGCTTTGCGCCCGTAGTCTTCAGACAAACTTTCCCGGATTCAAAATCCCGCGCGGGTCGAGCGCCTTCTTCACGCGCTGATGCAGGAACTGGACTTCGGGCGAAACGGCCTGCGGCCACCACTTCTTCTTCGCCAACCCGATGCCATGTTCACCGGTGATGGCGCCGTCCCACGCGATGACCTGCTTGAAAAGTTCGTCCAGCGCCTTCTCGCCGCGCTTCACGGCGGCGCGGTCGGCCGGGTCGAGCATGATGTTGACGTGGATGTTGCCGTCGCCGGCGTGGCCGAAACAGGCGATGGGCAGTGCGCTGCGCTTTTGCAGGCGCGCGGTGAACTTGAACAAGTCCTCCAGCCGCCCGCGTGGCACGACGATGTCCTCGTTGAGTTTTTTCAGGCCGGTAGCTTTCAGCGCGGCGGAGAACTGGCGGCGCAATCCCCATATTTCCTCGCACCTCTCCGCGCCGAGGCCGATCTGGACGAACAGCGGGTTCTGGCGGCGGACAATCTTCTCCAGCTCGGTCAGCTCGCTGCCGACGGAAATCGTCTGGCCGTCCAGCTCCACGATGAGCATGGCCTGGCAGCCGAGCAGCCGCTTGCTGCCGGTGTGCTTGTGCGCGGCGGCGAGAGTGAACTCATCGGCGATCTCCAGCGCGCTGGGCAAAAAATCGCCGCCAGCGTGCGTGCGGAAGCGCGGGTGGAATCGAAACCCACGGCGAGGCACGCGCGATACGGCGGCAGCGGCAGCAGCTTCAACGTGGCTTCGGTGACGACGCCGAGCAGACCTTCCGAGCCGACGAACATCCGGTGCAGTTCGAAGCCGGTCTTGTTCTTGTGGCAGCGTCCGCCGAGGTGGACGACCGCGCCGCAGGCGAGCACGACGCGCAGGCCGAGGACGTAGTCGCGGGTGACGCCGTATTTGAGGCAACGCGGGCCGCCGGCGTTGGTGGCGATGTTGCCGCCGAGGGAGCACTCGGCGCGGCTGGCCGGGTCGGGCGGATAATAAAG
>JAPLTZ010000040.1 GCA_026397895.1 Verrucomicrobiota bacterium
ACTGCGTCTGCCGCGCAACCTGGAACTTGAAGTCCACGGCGATTTCGTCGCCCGCCCTCCACGTTTTTGAAATGCGCAGGTAACGCTCCTCGCGCTTCACCGTCGCGCCGGAACTGGCCTTCACTTCCGGCTCGCCGCAGTTCGGCGGAACGCGCAGAACGAAATCAACGGCGACGGGCTTTTCGGGATTCACCTTCAGCACCACGCGGTCGGAGAACGGATAATCCGTGACCTGCTCGACGCTGATTTTCACGCCGCCGACGCTGGTGTTGAGCGTGCTCGGCCCGTAGAGCCGCGCCCAGAGTTCGGGGCGCTGGCTGGACTGAAACCACATGCCTTCGATGTAATTCGGCAGCAGCCGCATCGAGGTCAGCGCGCAACACGCGGCGGCGGTGTGGCTGGCGGAAAACAGTTCGCGCCCGGCCAGCACCTTCGGGTTGTCGGCGCTGGTGCGGTTGTCGCGCGACATGTAGATGACCGCCTTGCTGGCCGGATGATACCGCGCGCCCTGCGCCGCGTTGAGCGCGCAACGCTCGCTCCAGTCGGCGGAAAACACGCCGCCCTGATAGGCGAAAATCTTGTTCAGCGAGCCGATGGCTTCGGTCATGGCGCAGTATTCGCCGCCCTCGTCGCCGCCGCCGAGCACGCCGGCGATGGCTTCCACTTTGCCCGCGATGAAGCTGCCGCCGGGATTCGTGTGGCGCGCGAGTTTGACCGGGACATTGTCCGCCGCCGTCTTGTATTTCGCATCGCCGGTCAGGAAATAGCAGATGCCCGGCATGGCCAGCGCCTCGGCCACGTGCGGCGTGTGATCCTGCCAAAGCACATTCGCATCGAGCATTTTTTTGAGGTGCAAATCCGTGAAGGGCGTCTCGTAGGCGGAGTAATCGGAATACAACCACGTCGCGGCCTCGGCGTAGTAGCGGTCGTGCGTCAGGCGATAAAGCCATTCGATGGTGTCCATGTAGCCCACGCCGTGCGTTCCGCCGCCGTCAATTTTTTCACGACCGAAATAGGTGCGCTGCCGGTAGTGATCCACGGTCTTGTGGACGCTCTGCTCGACGGCCTTCAGCACGCGCGCGTCGCCGGAAAATTGATACCACGCGAGCAGCGCCTCGAACGCGCGGCTCTGCGTCCAGAGTTCGCCGTCAAAACCCACATCTGGGAAACGCGTCGGTTCGCTGTAGATGCCGATGTAGCCGGTCTTCTGCGCCGCCGCCAAAATCTTTTCCACCCACGCCCGCACCCGTTCCTGCGCCGGCTGGTCGTCGGTGAGAATGGCCGCGCGCACCAGCGCGCCCATCCAGTAGCCCTCGTGTTCGCCCGCCCACCAGGCTTTTTCCTGCTGGCCGCGATTGCCAAGCACCTTCGTGCCGGGCTGGCGCGACTGCGCGGCAAAAAGGTCGCTGCTGACGTTGTCGGAAATGCGGTCGTAAGCGCCGAGAATGCCCTCGTGCAAATCCGCCGCCAACTGCGCGCGCATCCAGCCCTGTGGCTTGACCGCGCCGACGGGTATCGGCACGAACGGCGGCACAGGCGCGGTGTCCGCCGCGTTTGCGATGAGGTTGAAGAAAATTAGTCCGGCAGC
>JAPLTZ010000225.1 GCA_026397895.1 Verrucomicrobiota bacterium
GCCTACACCCTCGTCCAGGTGGCAGTGAACGACCTCATCATGCTCGTGGCCTTCGCCCCGATCGTGATGTTCCTGTGCGGGGTGGCGAACGTGCTCGTGCCCGCGAAGGTCCTCATCACCTCGGTGGTGGTTTTCATCGTGATCCCACTCGCCGCGGGCTGGATCACGCGCACCGTCCTGATCGACTCGCATGGTAGGGAGTGGTTCGAGCAGAAGTTCCTCCCGAGGTGCCATCCCGTGATGATCGGAGCGCTACTCCTGACGCTCGTCCTCATTTTTGCGTTCCAGTCGGAGAACCTGACCCGCCGATGGTTCGCGGTGCTCCTCATCGCCGTGCCGATCCTCATCCAGGTCTATTTCAATTCCGGCCTCGCGTATCTGCTCATGCGCGCCTGCCGCGTGGAACACAACGTCGCCGCGCCGGGCGCGCTCATCGGTGCGAGCAACTTCTTCGAGCTGGCCGTGGCGGTGGCCATCACGCTGTTCGGCGCGGACTCGCCGGCGGCGCTGGCGACCGTCGTGGGCGTGCTGGTGGAAGTGCCGGTGATGTTGAGCGTCTGCAAAATCTGCAACCAATCCCGCGGCTGGTATCAATCCAACAACCCATGAACCCAAAACGAGGATCGAAGATGGAGGATGGAGAATGGAAAGCGTCTCCGGCCATCCTCAATCTTCTATCCTCCATCCTCGCCTTCAAAATATGAAACCCACCATCCTCATCCTCTGCACCGGCAACTCCTGTCGCAGCCACCTCGCGGAAGGCATTCTGCGCGCCGCCGCTGGCGACCTTGCGAACGTCCAGAGCGCCGGCTCGCGCCCGGCGGGCTACGTCCATCCGCTCGCGGTCAAGGCGATGGCGGAGATCGGCATGGATATTTCCGGCCACCGCTCGAAGCACCTGGACGAGTTCCTGAACCAGCCGGTGCACACCGTCATCACCGTCTGCGGCAACGCGGATCAGGCGTGCCCGGTGTTTCCGGGGCAGGTGAACCGCCACCACTGGCCGTTCGAGGACCCGGCGCACGCCACCGGCAGCGAAGCGGAGCAGATGCAGGTGTTCCGCCGCGTGCGCGATGAAATCCGCCGCGTGTTCGGCGCTTACGCCGATGGTTTGCGCGATGCGGGGAAGTAGGCGCGGTGCCGAGAATACGGGCGGGGAAACGCTTTGCGACCTATCCCGGCACGAGGAAGCGTCATTTAGGAACGTGTAGTGTCAAACTAATGACATTGCTTGTGAAAAAATCAAAGGTCGTGGCTTCATCCGGTGAAAGATAATTCTTCAGAGAATAAACGCGCCAAGACCTGTCAGCGTTCGTCTCATAAATGCTCGTAATCAATTCAATTTGGTGACCGCCCGGCAAGATGGTCGGCGTCATTACACAGGTTCGACCATCGGCTAAAAGGTGATGGCTGGGAATACCGTTTGAAACTGCGACAATCCCTAAATCCGTAGTCTTCGGAATCACTGCTGCCTGTGAATGCTTGGAACAACTAGTGAATAGCGGAGCAAGTAACGCAGCGATAATTAGTGGTGTGTGATATTTCATTAAACGCGACTGGCTCTGACGGCTAGGTGGGAGGTTTGCAGTCTATTGCTGCAGACGGCATCCGTGAGTCACTCATCCTCGTCTTTAAATAAAAATGCCGCGACATCGCGGCTCTTGACGATGAGATAAATTCCGAAGCCCACCAAAATCACAGACGACAGAGGATATAGCCAAAAATAATCACTCCGTGAACCGCCTCCTCTGACTTGCAGCATACCGAACAACCCAGTTAACCCAGTGATAACGGATGGGACGCCGTGGACTAAAACCGAAAGTCCCAGAATCTTGATTAACACGTTCGCCAGTTGTTTTGATTTCATATTTTATGATGGTGACCTCGGATGCCTACCAGTTAATTGAACCGCGAGCTTGCGGTCTATTCCCTTTCACGGCTTCAAATCTGCGTCCGGCCAAAATGGTTGTCGAGGCGGAATTGCGGGGTGTCCGGTTTTGGGTAGGGACGGCGCGCTGCGCCGTTCCCCGTCGCCGAGCGCAGCGTCAGGCGACGGAA
>JAPLTZ010000443.1 GCA_026397895.1 Verrucomicrobiota bacterium
CTGATAGTTTCCGTGGCTCATGACAACGTGGTTCCAGTTAAAATTTGACCGGGCGAGCCGTACGAAACCGTACATGGGCTTGCTTGGGACAACAGTGGCACAAAAAGTGGCACTGGGTCAAGTTTGGACTGGCGCGGTTGTCGCAACTGGTTGGTAATCAAGGTTGCACCCATAGCTCAATTGGATAGAGCGGCTGACTACGGATCAGCAGGTTAAAGGTTCAACTCCTTTTGGGTGCACCACTCCTTCCTCGGCAAACCGCTTTGAAATACATCACCCGACGATTAGCCCTTGGCCGCGCTCCGCGCCCATGATGCAACTTTGGCGGGAAGTTATTTTTTGCGGAAAAGCGCGGCGAGCGGGGACTTGGCCGCGAGCTGGCGCTGGCGGACTTTGAGTTGCCCGACGACGGCGTGCCAGCCGATGTAAATCTTGTGCCACTGGTTTTCCAGGGTGCGCAGGCCGCCTTCGTTCAGTTCGCCGACGTAGCGGAGCGAGGGCGCGCTGGAGATGAGCTGGTGGATGTCCTCGCGGGTGGGCGTGCCGGCCTCGATGGTGGCGAGGATGAGTTCCAGCTCCTGCACGATGACGCTTTTGACTTCGAGGAATTGCTGCTCGTCCTCCGGGCCGAACTTGCGGGCGCGGGTGAGGTTGATGAAGCGGTTGAATTGTTTCCAGCATTCGAGATAGGTCTCAAGCTGCTGGATGAGCTGGTCCAATTTTTTGTCGCGCATAGGTCGGTTCAGTTTTGGTTCGAGGCCAGTGTGTGGGGGGCGAGAAAAATGATCGCGCCGCCGTGCATCTCGCGAGCGGTGATCTTGAGCGAAGCGAAGCGGACGATGACTTCGGTCAATGGCAGTTGCGCGGCGGCCGCGTCGCGGAAGGTGGCGAGGATGTGCGTGGCGATTTCCTGCACGAGCGGCGCGGGGAAGCTCTGGGGCAGGGTGGAGGCGACAATTTTTCCGCCGCTGTCCACGGTGAAGCAGCCGGCGGGCAGGCGCAGGAGGTTGGCGGCGGATTTGGATTTGAAGCTCAGGAAGCCCATTGAATCAATGCTTTGCGGGTGCGTTCGCGGATTTCCTCGGCGGACAAATGGTTGTTCCAGCCCATGCAAAGAATGGTTTCGCCGTGCCGCGCGATGCTGGCGTGGCGCTGCGCGCCGAGGCAGTCCACCTGCTGGAGTTGGCCGGCGTGGATGCGGTCGGCGAGGGCGGTGAAGCGTTGCAGGGTCTGCCGCGCCCAGGCGGTGGTGCGTTCGGGATTTTCGAGGCCGCGCGAATCGGCGTGGCCGGCGGCGTCCGCCTCGGCGACGAGGGCGAACTCCGCGCCGTCGAGCCGGGTGAGCATGGTGAGCGGGAGCGCTTCGGCGGATTCAATCTGGCCGTGGAATTCCGCGCCCTCGGTGCTGCCGTGGGATTCGTCAATGGCCTGGACGGTTTCGAGGAGAAGGGCGTTGTAGCTTTTTTGGATGGCGCGCGGGTGTTCGGGGTCGGCGGGGAGGGATTCGAAGCTGCCGGTCTTCCAGGTGAGGATGCCTTTGAAGGCGATTTCACCGGCGAGGTCTTCGGCGGTGGCGTCGATGACTTCGCCGTTTTGAATCCAGATTTTGCCGGTCAGCGGGCCGTTGGTGATGCGCAGGACGAGGGAATTCTGGGAAAGGCATTCCAACTGGATGATGTCCACGAGGCTTTTGTTCTGGAGGCCGCGGAAACCGGTCTGGGCCTCGCGGTTGAGGAGGGATTCGAGGCATTCGATGAAGAGGCGGACGTCGCGCTCGTTGGCGGGTTTGAGCCAGAACAGGTCCACGCCGATGGCGTAGGCGCGGGAACGGAATTCCTCGTCAAGGACGGAGGTGAGGACGACGGTGCGGAGCTGGGGATATTTGCGGCGGACGATGGCGAGGACTTGCAGGCCGTCCATGCGGGGCATGCGCAGGTCGCAGATGAGCATGGCGAACGGCTCGGCCTCGAGGAGCGTCACGGCGCGGGCGCCGTTGCCGGCGGTGACGATCTCCGGCTGGCTCGGCATCTGCGCGAGGATTTGCTGATACAAATCCAGCAAGTCCTGGTCGTCGTCCACGAGGAGGATTTTTTGGCGTTCGGGCATTGGTCTGGTCGCTGTCAGTGAACCGCAATCATCTCCCCCGCGTCAATAGCAAGACGTGTTCCGCCGGCGGGCGGCGGGCGGTTTTTTCCGCAAATGTGGACAAGCGGCAGTCCATTGCCGGGACAGGGTGGGGGAGTAACCGCTTTTTGGACACGGCCTGTCGCAATATTGTGCCGGCATGGGGAAAACGGCGGGCGCTGGCATGGTTCTGGCTATTTGACGGACTGAAATCAACCATGAGGGCTGGTTAAATCAGAAAAAAATGTTCGGATTCGTCAAAACCTGGCTGCGGAAACCGGAGGAGCAGAAAAACCAAAGCGCGCTGCGGCCTGCGGCGGCGGTCACCCATGCGCCGCGCCGTTCCGTCCCCGCCGTGGAAGTTTTGGAGCTGCCGCTCGCGGCCATCTTCGGGCGGCTGCCCGCCGATTTGCAGGGGCGCGTGAAGCTGCCGCTGAACGGGCAGGCGCAGGTGGCGGTGCCGGTGGGAATGATTTTGCCGCAGATGGGTCGCGGCTCGGTCAAGATCACGTTCGGCGAACTGCGCGGGATGGCGGGCGATGTTTTTTATTCCCAGACCGACCGCGACGCGGCGATCGTGGAACTGCCGCTCGGCGAAATTCTCTCGCGGCTCGATCCCGCCCTGCTGCCGCGCCGGGCGCAATCCGCCGTTGCCGTGCCCGCCGACATCACCAGCCCCTTCGCCGAGAAGGGCCGCGGCTTGAACCTCTACAAACCGGTGGCGCCCGCCCCGGCGGCATCCGTCCGCAAGCCGGACGAGTCGGTCATCATCCCGGAATATTTGCAGCGCGGTCCGGCAGCGGTCGCGCCGGCGGCGGACGAAGTTCCTCCCGTTCCGCCGCCGGTGGCGCCCGCGCCCATTCCCATGCCCGCCGCGCTGCACAAGGAAGTTGCTCACACTGCCGTCCCCGCCGCCGCGCCTGCGCGCGAGGCCGGCGGCGGGGTGCTGCCCGTCGCGCTCGGCGAACTCGTTGGCAACTGGCCGGCGACCGTGCGCATGGAAATCATGCAGATCGGTCTCTCGCACGCGACGGTGGCGTTGCCCGCCGCGCAGGTCGAGGAGGCGTTGCGCAAGGGCCGGGCCGTTTTCCCGTGGCGACAAGTCCGCTCCTGGATTAACTCGCCCGGCGCGGCGTCGGCTTCCGCGCACGATGCGGAACTGGTGGAACTGCCGCTCAAAGTCATCGCGCCGCTGTTCCTGGCGCGGCAGCGCGTCGCCCGGCCGCAGACCCGGCTGGCCGTGGACAAAAATATTCCCGACCTATTCGCGGCGATTCCGCCCAAGCCCGTCGCCGCTCCCGAACCCGCCGCGCCCGCCGCGCCGGCGGCGCCCAAGCCGGAGACGATTGTTTTCAGCGACACGGAAATCAGCGGCAAGGCGCGCATGACCGACAACGCCCGTTCCGGCACGGAATTTCTCAAGCGCTACGCCACGCCGAACGACATCGTCGTCAAAGCCGCCGCGCTCGAAGGCGTCCTCGGCGCGCTCATCACGCTGGCGGACGGCCTGCTCGTGGCGAGCCAGTTGCCGGCCAGCGTCAACGGCGATTCCCTCGCCGCCTTCACGCCGCAGCTTTACACCCGCGTCAGCCAGAGCGCGCGCGAATACCGCATGGGCGAGCTGAAAGACCTGACCTTCACCGTGGGCAACACGAACTGGAAGATTTTCAAGGTCGGCTCGATTTTCTTCGCCGTGTTCGGCAACGCGGACAAACCCTTGCCCGGCGCGCAGCTCGCCACCCTCGCCGCCGAACTCGACCGCAAACCCAAACCCTGAACTTTATGGCCATCATCAACCAAGCGACGAAAGAATTGCAGGTCAAGATCGTCTATTACGGGCCGGCCATGTGCGGCAAGACGACCAACCTCGTGCAAGTCCACGACCACGTCCAGACCGCGCAGGGCAACAAGGGCAAGCTCGTCTCCCTCGCCACGAGCAGCGACCGCACGCTGTTCTTCGACTTCCTGCCCATCGAGGCGATGGCCATCAAAGGTTTCAAGACCAAGTTCCAGCTCTACACCGTGCCGGGGCAGGTGATCTACAACACCACGCGCCAGCTTGTCCTGCGCGGGGTGGACGGCATCGTGTTTGTGGCCGATTCGCAATACGGCAAGATGGCCGAGAACGTGGAGAGCTTCGCCAACCTCGAGGAAAATCTGAAAACCCTCAAGCTCAACCTCGCCGACATCCCCTACGTCCTCCAATACAACAAGCGCGACCTCCCCGAAGTCGCGCCCGTGGAATACATGGAGTTCCTGCTCAACAACCGCGACGTGCAGGTGCCCTCCTTCACCTCCAGCGCGCACAAGTGCGAAGGCGTCTTCGAGACCCTCAACATGATCACGCGGATGCTTCTCCACAAATACGTCAACCAAGGCGCGGCCTGAACACGCCATGCCCACGCTGCCCCAACTCATCGAGGCGGACATGCAGCGGCTCGACGCCGTCCTCGGCGAACTCCTCCGCGCCAGCGAAGCCACCGCCGCGCTGCTGATTGACAAGGGCGGCTTCCTCCTCGCCCAGAGCGGCGCGACCGCGCAATTCGACCCCGTCACCATCGCCGCGCTTTCCTCCGGCGCGTTCCTCGCCAACCAATCCATCGCCAACCTCGTCCACGAACAGAACTTCAACAGCGTCTACCAGCAGGGCGAAAAATTCAGCCTGCTCATCA
>JAPLTZ010000188.1 GCA_026397895.1 Verrucomicrobiota bacterium
ATCGAGCTGGGCGCGACGGAGATTCCCAAGTTTCTGACGGACGGCGTTTCGGCGCGCGTGGCGGAGGCGTTGCAGAAAATCGGCTACGCGCACGTCACGCTGGACTTGCAGGGTTACCGCCGGGGCGGGGCCGACCAGCGCAACGCCCAGCTCGCCGCGCTGCGGTCTAGTCTTCCTTCTCTTCGGGCCGGATAATTTTTCCTTCCCAATACCACACGCCGTTGGTCTGCGTCAGCACGCGGCTGGCGCTGCCCGGCACGGGCAGCGTGTTCGTCTTGGGCAGCCATTGGGCCAAGTCTTTCACAACGGCGGTGAATTTCGGATTCGCGACGATGTTCGTCCACTCGTTCGGGTCGGCCTGGATGTCGTAAAGCTCCTCCGAGTTGTCCGCGTAGCGGATGTAGCGCCAGCGTTCGGTGCGGATGGTGTGGTTGCCGACGTTGTGGGTGGTGATCGCGGGCCACGGGCGCGGCGACCGCGGATCTTTCAACTGCGGCGCAAGGCTGTGTCCCTCCAAACCGGTCCGGGCGGGCAGGCCGCACAATTCCACGAGCGTCGGGTAAACATCAAGCAGCTCGGCGGGCTGGCCGCATTTCGCGCCCCCGGTCACGCCCGGCCCGGCGAAGATGAGCGGCACGTGCGTGGACGGATTCCACAAAGTGTTTTTCCCGGTGATGGCTTTTTCGCCGAGGTGCCAGCCGTTGTCCGACCAGAGAACGATCACCGTGTTCGTCGCCGCGCCGGAGGCGGCGAGCGCGTCCAGCACGCGGCCAAGCTGACTGTCCATGAACGTCGTGCTGGCGAGATACGCGCGGACGAGCGGCCGCCATTGGTTGGCCGACTGGAGCCACGAGAGGCGCGGCTCGGGCAGTTTCCAGTGCAGATACCAGGAAAATTCCGGCGTGTCGTCGCGGTCATGGTCTTTTACGGGCGGCAGGATGATCTGGTCTTCCGCCGGAATCAGGTCGAACCATTTCTGCGATGCGAAGCACGGCACGTGCGGCAGGCGGAAGCCGACGGCGAGAAAGAACGGCTTGTCCGCCGGCCGCGAATTTAATTGCGCGATGGCGTTCTCGGCGGTCTTCCAATCGGCCTGCTGCCGGTCGTCGGGCGGGAACACGCCCCAATCCATCGCGTTCATCGTGGCGGGCGTGTGGACGAATTTTTCCTTCGGCGTGGGCATGCCCGGCGCCGGCCCCCAGACATTGAATTCGTTCGTCTGCAAATTTTTTGGGATCGAGCCGTCGTGGAAAATTTTTCCAAACCCGGCGGTGAAGTAGCCGTGCTGCGCGAAATACTGCGGCAGCGTGACCCAATCCTTCAGCGAATCCACGGCGCGGATGCCGGGCGCGAGGCCGTAGATGCCCGTCGTCGAGGGGCGCAGACCCGTGAGCAGGCTGGCGCGGGAGGGGTTGCAGAGCGGCGACTGCACGTGCGCGTTGCGGAAGAGCGTGCCGCGCGCGGCGAGGCGGTCCATGTTCGGCGTGTGCGCCTGCGGATGACCGCCAAGGCAGCCCACCCAGTCGTTCAGGTCGTCCACGGCGATGAACAGGACGTTCGGCGGCGCGGGGCGTTCGGCGGCGGGCAGGTTGCCGGCCAGCGCGAGCAGCAGGGCGGAATTCAACAGCAGCGATTTGATCATGGGGTTCACAATTTGATGGGGTTGATGGTGCGGATGAAAACCGGGCCGAGTAACCCGGCGGGCAGCAAGGGCGAAGATTTTTTCACAATCTCCGCCGTGACAAACGTGCGCCGCTGTTCTTTCGGCAACGCCGCGTCGCCGGCGAGGCGGTTGTTCCAGGTGTTCACGACCTCGACTTCGAGCGTGTTCGCGCCGGGCTTCGCGGCGGCGGTGATGTCCACGCTCCACGGTGCGAGCCAGAGCGTGGCGAGTTCCTGGCCGTTCACGCGCACGGTGGCGAGGTCGCTGACTTCGCCGAGGTTGAGAATCAGTTTCGAGTTTTTAGTTTTAAGTTTCGGCAGCTCGAACGTCTTGCGATATGTCGCCTTGCCGGAGAAATGTCTGATACTGTCCTGGGAGTGTTTCGCCCAGTCGGTGAGCGCATCGAACGTGATTTTCTCTGGCGCGCCCCAGCCCGGCGCGAAGCTCACTTCCCACGGCCCGCTGATTTCCACCGGCGCGGCCACGGACGACACCTTCAGCGAACGTGTCTTGCCGTCGGCGAATTTCAATTCGTAATTGCCCGGCTGCCCGGCCTG
>JAPLTZ010000363.1 GCA_026397895.1 Verrucomicrobiota bacterium
ATGCCGCGTCCACCACCTAGAAAACTTATTATGCCACATAAAGAAACGATGACTTCGCGGGAGCGGGTGCTCAAAACCTTGAACCACGAAATTCCCGACCGCATCCCGATGGACCTCGGCGGCAACCAGACGGGCATCCACAAGAACGCCTATCTGAAACTGGTCAAGCATCTCGGCATCCGGGACGAATTGAAAATCATGGACGCCGTCCAGCAACTGGCGGTGCCGTGCGAGAAAGTGTTGGAGCGGTTTCACATTGATACGCGTTACATCCGGGCGGGCGCGCCGGCGAGTTGGAAGGGCGGCATCGTGCAGGCCGAGCGCAACGGCGTGAAGTGGCACGACCTGACGGATGAATTCGGCATCCGCTGGTCCATGCCGGACCGTTCGCCGAACTACATGGACATCACACTGCACCCGCTGGCGGACGCGATGCTCGCGGACATCAAGGATTATCCGTGGCCCAAGGGCGATGACGTGACGCGCTTCGCCGGGCTGCGCGAGCGTGCGCTGCAATTGCGCAAGGAGACGCCCTACGCCGTGGTCAGCGGCATCTCCGGCGTGGTGTATGAATTCTGCTGGTATATGCGCGGGCTGGAACAGTGGTTCTGCGATCTGATGATCGAGCCGGAGTTCTGCGAGGCGGTGATTGACCAGACGCTGAAGTTCTGGCTGGACTGGTTCCGCGTGTTCCTCGACGAGGTGGGCGATCTGGTGGACGTGATCATGATCGGCGACGACATCGCCGGGCAGGGCGGGCCGCTGTTCAACCCGGAGGTCTACCGGCGCATCGTCAAGCCGCGCCACAAAAAGCTCGTGCAATACATCCGCTCCCGCACCAACGCGAAAATCTGGTATCACACCTGCGGCGCGTGCATGGGCTACATCCCCGACCTGCTCGACAACGGCGTCCACATCCTCAACCCCGTCCAGTTAAGCGCGAAAAACATGGACCCGGTGGAACTGAAAAACAAATTCGGTTCGGACATCGTCTTCTGGGGCGGCGGCTGCGATTCCCAACACATCCTGCCGACCGGCACGCCGGCGGAGGTCGCGGCGAACGTCCGCGCCTACGTCACCGCGCTCAAGCCGCGCGGCGGCTACGTCTTCAACAACATCCACAACATTCAGGGCGAAGTTTCGCCGGAAAGCATCGTCGCGCTCTACGACACAGCCTACGAGTGCGCGTTTTATTGAGCGGGCGGCAGCGGCGTGATGCGCAGCGGGGCGGATGGTTTGTCGGTGAACAGTTCGCGGAGCGACTGGAAGGGAGTGAACGGGATCAGGAAAAACTTCGGGATGTAAACCGGCTCGGCCTTTGGCTGGTCGAGGTTGCCGGTGACCTTGAATTCGAGCGCCTTTGAGATCGGTCGCAGCATCGTGCTGACCACCGGGCCGATGACCCAGGTGTTGCGCAACGGCTCAGCCTCCACGCGCGCGTCGAGGTTGCCGACGAAGTCCACTGCGCCGCGATACTGCATGCGCATCATCGGCGAACGCAGCTCCAGATTGTCCGAGCGCACGACGCTGTTGGTGATGGTGAAGGTGTCGCCGCCGTCGCTCGCGCGGCCGCTGCCGAGGTTGGGCCAGAAGGTGTTCAAGACCGGCGTGAACA
>JAPLTZ010000063.1 GCA_026397895.1 Verrucomicrobiota bacterium
CGACCGCCCCGAGCCCGGCCTGTTCTTCAAATGGCCGTGGCCCATCCAGAAAGTCCAGAAGTTCGACAAGCGTATCCAGAACTTCGAAGGCAAGTTCGAGGAAACCCTAACGCAGGACCGCTACCCGCTGCTCGTCAGCGTCTATTCCGGCTGGACCATCAACAACCCCGCGCTGTTCCGCGAACGCTTCGGCGATTCCATGGACAAGGCCCGCCAGAATCTCGACGGCCTCATCCGCAGCGCCAAAAACGCCGTTGTCGGCAAACATCCCTTCGCGCACTTCATCTCCACCGACGAGGCGCAGCTGAAATTCACCGACATCGAACGCGACATTCTCGCCGCCATCCAGCCCGAAGCGAAGGCGAACTACGGCATTGATGTCCGTTTTCTCGGCATCGAACGCCTCGGCCTGCCGGAGAGCATCACCCAGAAAGTTTTCGACCGCATGAAGGAGGAACGCCAGCGTTACGTGCAGAAATTGCAGGCCGACGGCGAGGCCAAGGCCCGCGACATCCGCAGCGCCGCCGACCGCGAACGCACCGAGACCCTCGCCAAGGCCGAAGCCAAAGTCACCGAGATCAAAGGCCAGGCCGATGCCGAAGCCGCCAAGGCGCTCGCCGTCTTCAAGGACAACCCCGAGCTCGCCGTGTTCCTGCTCAAGATCAACGCGCTCGAAGAATCGTTGAAAGAACGCTCCACGCTGATCCTCGACCAGCGCACGCCGCCGTTTGATTTGCTCGACGGAAAAGGCGTTAAGCCGGCGGGCGTGGTGAAGTAACTTTTGCAAAGATGAAAGACCCGCGTAAATTCAATCCGTTGGAATTTACCGGGTTTGACTGGGATTCGGGTAACGTGACGAAGAACAGCAAGCACGGCGTCGAGCCGGAAGAGGCCGAAGAAGTCTTCCTGAACGAGCCGTTGCTGGTGAGTGCGGATGTGGAACATTCCGCCGCCGAGCCGCGCTGGCACGCGCTCGGACGGGCGGGGCAAAGATGGTTGGCGGTGGTTTTTACAGTGCGCGGAAAACTGATCCGGGTCATATCCGCGCGGCCGATGAGCCGGAAAGAAAAGGCAGAATATGAAAAAGAAAATTTACGTTCGTGATTCCAGCCCCGAAACGGGCCGGGACATTGATTGGAGCCAGGCGGCCCGCGTGGTTTTCCCCAACCTCAAGCCGTCGCCGCGCCCGGTGAGCTTGACCATTCCCGGCATCACGCTCCAGAAGATCCGCCGCGTCGCCAACAAGCAAGGCGTGCCCTACCAGAGCTTGATCAACTCCTGGCTCGCCGAACGCGCCGCATCCGAAATCAAGGCCGCCTGAACATGAGCGAGCACCACCACCATCATCCTCACGACCACGACCACGAGGTCGCGCCGGCCATGCCCGTGGACACCGGCTCGCGCGCGCTCGAAGAGGCGTTGCGCAGCAGCTTCTTCATCGTCAAGGCCGTCATGGCCATTCTGCTGGTCGTCTTCATTTTCTCCGGCATGAAAACCGTCGGGCCGCAGGAAAAGGCCGTCATCCTGCGCTTCGGCAAACCGCTCGGCGCGGGCGCGGAACAACTCCTCGGACCGGGCCTGCACTGGGCGTTCCCGTATCCGATTGACGAAATCGTCCCCATCCAGGTCGGCCAGATTCAGACCGTCACCTCCAGCGTCGGCTGGTATGCCACCACCGCCGCCATGGAAGCCGCCGGCACCGAACCGCCCGCCGGCCCCTCGCTCAACCCCGCCATTGACGGCTACACCATCACCGGCGACGGCAACGTCCTCCACGCCCGCGCCACGCTGCGCTACCGCATCACCGACCCGCTCGCGTATCAATTCAACTTCTCCAGCGTGTCCAACATCGTCCAGAACATCCTGAACAACGCCCTCGTCTTCGCCGCCGCCCGCATCAAAGGAACGCGTCCTCGCCCGCGTCAACGAGCAGATTGATGCCCTCAAGCTCGGCGTCACCGTCGAGCCCAGCGACGTGAAAGTCATCCCGCCGCGCTTCGTGAAGACCGATTTCGAGGCCGTGCTCGCCGCCGAACAGGACCGCAGCAAGGCCGTGCTCGCCGCGCAAGGCTACGCCGAGACCACCGTGCGCTCGGCCGAGGCCGAGGCCAACTCCCTCCTCAATTCCGCCGAGGCGCAGCGCGTCAGCGCCGTGCAATCCGTGTCCGCCGAGGCCAGCTCCTTCACCAGCCAGTTGCCGCAGTATCAGGTGAACCCCGAACTCTTCCGCCAGCGGCTGCTCACCGAGACGTGGGCGCGCATTCTCGCCGGCAAGTCCGACAAATTCTTCCTGCCCGAACGCGCCGACGGCAACCCCAGCGAACTGCGCCTGCTCCTGAGCCGCGAACCGCAGAAGGCCAAGCCTGCGACGCCGAATCCATGAATTAGAATGTGGAGTAAAACTGAAAAGCAATTTAAGGGCTAACGCCGATTAGGTGTTTTGACCAATGACAAATTCGATACATAACATAGCTACGAAATGGTTCAAAAATGATTCAGGCGAGTTTCCTGTAATCGTAATGGGTTTGAACATCTTGGATATTACGTCGGCGGAAGCGTTTCTGGATACTGTTGTTGAACAGTTCAAAAATCAGCGGATGTGTAGTCCAACGCAAACAGCACACATGACAATCACAATTGCTGGGGAGATGACTGCAAACGATTTTTCCACTTGTTGGCTCAAACATTACAGCGATGACCCAATACTAAAACAGTTTATGTCTATGAGGTGGGTTGCAGATGTCCTCCACATTCGAGGACGAGAGCTGCTTGACCGCAC
>JAPLTZ010000371.1 GCA_026397895.1 Verrucomicrobiota bacterium
AACGTTACCGGGCCAAGCAACCCGGCGGGCAGAAGCGGCACGTCCGACTTGACGGTCATCGAGGTGAGAAATGTCCGCCGCTCCGACGCCGGAAGCGCGGCGTCGCCGACGAGGCGGTTGTTCCATGGATTCACAACAGTGATTTCAAGCGTGTTGACGCCGGACTTCACGGCAGACGTGAAGTCCACGCGCCACGGCGCGGTCCAGAGCGTGGCGAGCTCCTTGCCGTTCACGCGCACGGTGGCGAGGTCGTGAGCTGCGCCGAGGTCGAGGATGAGTTTCGAGTTCTTGGTTTCGGCTTTCGAGTCGGGCAACTCGAATGTCTTGCGATACGTCGCCGCGCCGGAGAAATGTTTGATGCCGTCCTCGGCGCGCTGCGTCCAGTCGGTGAGCTGGTCGAACGTAACATTATCCGGCGCGCCCCAGCCCGGCGCGAAACTGACTTCCCACGGCCCAGCCAACGTCGCGATAGTTTTGGCTTCGGGGAAATTTGGCTCGCGCTGCGCGGGCGGCGTGGCGGGTTTCTGAAACACCACGAACCACGACTGGCTGGGCGCGAATTCCAGCGGCACGACGGTGCGGCCATCTTTCACGCTCCAGTCCGGGAGCGCGCGGTGCTCGCCGGTCACGGCGTCCCACAATTCCGGCTGCCGACCCGCGACGCGGAACACGCAGTCGGCTTTCTCCGCGCTGCCTTTCTGATTGCTGACGAAGTAACTGTCCGTCGTCTTGGTGGCGCGATGCGTGAACAGGAAATTCGCATCCGCCGCTCCGTGAAACTCGATGTCCGCCGGAACGCCAGCGCTCGCGAAGATTTCTTCCAGACTCGTGCCCCAGATGACGCGGCCTTTGCCGAACTTGTGTTCGCCGTTTGGAGTCCCGCCTTCAGGCGGCGCGGCAGCCCGACCGGCTAAAGCCGAGACTACAAGCTCGCCCCAGACTTCGCGGGCGAGCTTCCGCACTTCGGCGTCACTCTTCGGAAAGTTTTCCAAGCTCGGTGAGCGCGAGGGCGGCGGGCCGACGAGGGTTGCCCCGGCTTTCATGAGGTCGCGGATTTTGCGCAACACCGCCGGGCGCATGGTCGTTTGCTCCGGCAGCACCAGCACGCGGTAGTTCACGCCGTGCGGCAGCATGAGGAGGCCGTTCTTCACGGAAAGATTTTTCTCGATGACTTCGGCATTGATGAAGTCGAAGTCGCGGCCCGGCGGAAGCGCGGGCTTGCGCGTGCCGGTCATTTTCGGCGCGTCCTCGCCGATGAAATACGCCACGTCCGCCACGCGGCTGCCCTGTTGCAGCAGCCACGACGAGCGGCGGAGATAATCAATCCACGCCTTCGACTGCTCGAACCAGGTGTTGTTGCGGTTGAACTCCGTGCCGAACCAGACGTTGAGGCCGGGCACTTTGTCCGCCCACGGCTGGTGCATGTAAACGTGCAGCACGAAATGATTCACGCCCTGGCAGAACGCCCAGTCGCCGCGCGCCTTGAGCGTGGCGGGCGAGCTGCGGTAGATCGGCCCGCCGGTGAACGCCTCCGCCGAGACGATGGGAAACTTGCCGTAGGTGTTCGCGCACGACGACGCGGCGCGGCACTCGGTGAGGCCGATCTGGCCGAGCGTGTCCCACGGGCCGCCGGGCATCCAGAACTCGCCGCCGATGCGGTCGGACTCGCTGCCGTATTTCAGAAACTCGCCGGGAAATCCCCAGTGGCCGTAGTTCTCCAGCCAGAGGCCAAGCCCACGCCCGTGACATTCATCGCGTAACCCGCCGACGTAATCCGTCGCCACACGCTCGGCCACGAGCCGCCGCAAGTCCCACAGGAAACGCTCGCTCTGATCCGCGCTGCCGATGATGCGGCCCGTCAGCACCGGCAGCCACGGCGCTGCCGAAACACTTCGTCGAAGCCGTCCGTCCAGTTTTGCGAACCCATCTCGTAGCTGTCGGCGACGACGCGCTTGAACGCCTTGCGCTCGGCGGCGGGAATGCGCTTCAACGCCTCGCCGATGAACGAATCGAAATGAAACTTCAGCGGCGCGCGGTTCATCTTGTCCACGTCCAGCCCCTGGCCTTCCGGCGACGCCGGGGAATTCCTCATGCCGGTCGGCGTCATGCCGGTGCGAAGAATGATCCACTCGCCCGGTGGCACGTCCCAGGCCAGCGTGCCATCGGCGGCAAGATTGGCGGAGAGATTGCGAACTTCACCAGCGGGCACGGCGAGCGGCGTGGAATCGGCTTCTGCTTGCGTGGGCCAGAGGTAGGTGTCGCCCGCCGGCTGATCGGTGGGGTGCATTTTGCCAAGCTGTTTTTCGACGAACGATTCCAGCCGCGCCGCGCCGGACAGGACGATCTCCGTGAGCGCCGCTGTTTTGCACGGCTTGAACTCGCGATTGCCGAGCGTGAGGCTCGCGAACACGAGCCGAAATCTTTCCGAGGTCGTCGGCGCTAAGGAAATCGTCACCGGGCCGCGCGCAAAGCAGTTCACGGCGAGGCTGGTGTTGGAGCGCTCGAACTTGAACTGGCGCACGGTCTGGAAGTTGCCGTCCGCACCTGCGGCCTGCAATTCACAGTCGGCGCTGAACGCTTCGTCGGTCGGATGCAGTTGCAGGCTGCGCGCGGTGAACGGCTCGACCAGCGTGATCTCAACGGTGAAAGTTTTGTTGCTGCCGATGACTCCGGCGGGAAACTCCAGCGCGGTGGCGAGACTGCCGTCGCAAAGTTTTTCCGCGCCGGCCACGGCAGGAACGCAGGTGACGCGCGGCGATTTGGCGGCGATGGATTCCGCGTCCGCCTGCGGCGCGGGAAACGCGAGCACGGCGATGTCCTGGAACTGTTCCGCCGGGGCGGCGAGTATTTCCGCGAAATTCTTCGGGCCGGTGACGCGCGTTTCGGATGAGACGACGCGGCGCATGGCTTGTTCCGGTTTGATCCACGGCCCGCCGGACTGACTCCAGCCGGGGCAGTTGAACATGCCGATGTTGACGCCCGTGCGCCCGCCCTCGCGCATCGCGTGACGGACGCAATCCCACCATTCCGGCGTGAGCGCCTTGACCGGGCCGGGCGGAACGTCGTCGGGGAGGTAGATGTTGCCGATGAGCGCCTCGCCGATGCCGACGCGGGACATGGCTTCGAGGTCGCGCGTGATGCCGTCCTTGGAAATGTTGTCACTGATCCAATACCAGTAGCACCACGGCTTGGTCGGCGCGGGCGGATGGGCGAAACCGTTTTCCAGTTCCACCGCACCGGTTGCGTTGCTGAATCCCGGAATGAACGCGAGCAACAGCGCCGACGCGAGGAGCTTTTTCATCGTGAGCGGAACGAGGAATTATTGGGTGACGATGGCGACCTCGCCCTTGGTCGCGGTGTCCAGCGTCGGGTGGCACGGCAACGCAACGGCGGCGGGCGAGAGCGCGAGGTTTTCCAGGCCGGCCGCCTCGGTGTAGCGGATGATGACGCGCCGCCCGGCGGCGACCGGCTCGCCGGAAGTGAAGTTGAGATGGACGGGCGTCTTGCCGAGGAGCGCGAGGTTGGTAACGGTCAACAAGTCGTTCGCGTTGCCGCCCTCTGTGAGACTCGTAGGACTCAAGTCGAACACGAGCGTCGCGCCGCGGAGGCAGTTGAGTTTGTTCACGGTGAGCGAGCCGACCTGTTTGATGCGGCCGGGCGTGACTTTGGCGGTGTTGAGGATGGTGGCGCTGCCGAGAAGTTTGCCGCCGTTGCCGGCAAGAACAGTTCCGGCGCAGTTGGTCACGGCGCTGGCGCGGATGACCGTGCCATCCACGGCGAACGTGCCGTTGGAGATGACGGTGCTGCCGGTGTAGGTCTTTTCCTCGCCGGAGAAAATGAGCGTGAGCTTGCCGTCCTTGACCAGGCCGCCTTCGCCGGTAACCGGGCCTTGCAGGGTGATGGTCTGGTCGGGGCTTGAGCCGGACACGCTGACCGTGGTGTGCAAGTTCACCGCGCCGGTGAGCGCGAAGCTGCCGCCGTTGCCGGTGACGACGCCGTCGGCAAAGAGCGTGGTCTTGCTGCCGCCCGTGCCGTAGAGGTGGAAGGCGTTGGCGCACGTGCCGCCGATCCAGAACGAGAGGAAGCAGCCGTTGGAGACCGCGACGGTGGCGTTACCGAGGCCGGTTTCGTGCTGGTTGAACAATGCACCTTCGGCGACGGCGATGGCGGCGGAACTTTCCAAAGCCTGGTTGTCGCCGTTGAGCCAGAGCATCCCCCGCCCTTTCTTGACGAAGCCCGGCTTGCCGGCGAGGGGACAACTGATGCGCATCAGGCCGGGCGTGTGAACGTCAATGACCGGCATCGCGCCGGCGTTGTCGAGGGTGAGGGTTTGCGCGCCGCCGAAATGGAGGTCGGGCGAGCCGTTGTTGGTCTCGACGATGCTGCCGATGGTGCGGGGCAGTTCGAGGGCGATGTAAAGCGGGCTGGCCTTGAATGTGGTGAAGGTGGCGGTGCTGCCTTCGCCGTCGGCGATGACGCCGTCGGCCCAGTTGGCTTCGAAATGCCAGTAGCCGGTGGCGTTGGCAATCCATGTGCCGTCGGCGGCGCGGGCGGCAACGGGCAGGAGCGAAAGGAGTGCGGCGGCGGTGAGATGAAGAATGGTGCGGGGGGTTGTTGTTTTCATGGTGCGGTGTTGGGTCGGGCCGGTTTTGCCGGCGGTTGTTTGTTGGGGATGCCTTTGTATTCGCCGGCTTTGAGAAACGGCGCGGGGCCGAGCGCGGTGTTGCCGCTGACGGTGATGTTGCTGGAAACGGCGACGCAGACGAGGCTGGCGGGATTTTCGGTGTAGTAATTCATACCGGGGTTGCGCCCGAGGTGGCCGACGAGGTGGTAGGGATTTTTGACGACGTTGTTCAGGACTTTCACGCCGTCGGTGTAGGCGACGAGGATGGGCGTGGCGGGCGGGTTTTCGATGTAGTTGCCGGAGATTTCCATGTTGCGGTTGACGATGTGGCTGCGGAGGAAATTTCGCGAGGGCGCCATGCCGACGTAGATGTAGCCCTGCACCGGCGCGTCCTGCGTGGGCACGGAGGCGTAGCCGAGGATGTCCTCGAAACGGTTGTTTTTCACGACGATGTCGGCGGGGAACGGGCCGGTCATGGAGAACCAGCTTTCCATGAAAATGTTCACGCCGCCGCAGAGGCTTTGCCAACGGTTGCTTTGGATGAGGCAGCCGTGCGCGCCGGACGTGAGCAGCGCGCGGCCCATGCTGCTGTGAAAATAATTGTTCACCACGACGAAGCCGGAGGCGTTGTGCGTGTGGATGTCCACAAGGGATGTCTCGGCGGCGGCGACCGCGCGATCGAGCGTCACGACCCAGGCCGTCAGGCCGGGATGGCGATAGAGTCCCATGCGTTTGACGACGGCTTCCACCACGCCGCCGTCCTCGGGGGTCAACTGCACCGCCGTGATGACGGCGCTGCCCTGCGGCGCGATGGAATCCTTGTTAAAGAAATCCAGTTTGCCGCCAACGACGAGCGGCTCGCCCATCATCGTGCCGATGAGGAATTGGTTCGTCTCGATCTTCTCGGCAACGACGCCGAAATAGCCGTAGATGTTGATGAAGTCGTCGCAATTGTAGGCGAATTCACAATTGCGAATGATCGGGCCGCGGATGTCGCAGTAGGAGTGGAACGTGTCGGCCATGCAGGCGAGCAAACGCTTCGATCCGGGCCGGCGGATGATTTTGACGCCATCGAAGATATTGCGGTCACCGAAGCCCTCGGCGATTCCCATCGTGGAAGACGCGTAGATGGAGACGTTTTTCAACGTCGTGTTCGCGCAGTGTTTCAAAACCACCGCGCCGAACGGGTCGCGGCGGAACGGCAGCGCGACGTAATCGCCGATGTTGAGGATGCAGCGGTCGCCGAACGCCTTGCGCAACCCGGGGCGGTCGTTGCCCGCGTGGAATTGACCGTCGGTCGCGGTCACTCGCAGCTCGCGTTCACTGGCAACTTTGACGCCCTTGTGGAACAGCGCGTTCTGCGGCATGATTTTGCCGTCGGGCTTGTAGAGCAGCATCTGGCCAGGCGGATATTCCGCGACCGGGAAGCCGTCGTCCACGGTCAGGTCAATGGTGTTGGCAACAGGATCGAATCCTTTCACCTTGCCCTGCATGAACAGCGGCGGGTCAAAGTCAATCGTCAGCCCCTCGATGGTGAGATCACGGCAGCCTTCCAACAGCAAGCCGCGCGTTTTTCCAGTCAACTCGGAGTCGCCCCGCTCAAACCAAAAAGTTACGCCCGCGGCGTTGATCTTCAGATTGCCAAGATTGGCGAAGGCAACTCCAGCGTTGTCGGGGAAGCGATATTCTCCAGGAGCGATGACAAACTCCTCTTTACCGTTTTGCGCGGCTTTCAGGAGCTGTTCACGAAGTTCGGCGGCGGCGGCGCGCTGTGCTGATTTTTGCACTTCGCTGAATTGGGGACTGACCGGACCGGCGGGCGACCACGCCATTACGGGCGGCACAAATCCCGTCATCAGCACGGCACAAATCAGAACGCGGCAAAGCTTCAGGCCATCAGCTGCTCCACGTTTATAATTCATACTTGGTTCCAATGAGATGTCTCCGGCGACATCAATATTGCGATGCCAGCAACCAGCCGGCTGTCTGCCTGATTTCAATACCCAGCGCTGTTCAATCACAAATCGTCCAACCACACTGAAAGTTTTTAACTGAAATGCGGACAGCAAGCCGGATTAGATTGCTGTATATTAACTGATTGCCTTCGGCTAATAAATGCAGGCTGGCCTTGATATTTCTGAATTAAATCAACCATGCCGATCACAGGTATTCCCACCCTGGACAGGACAATCAAGTTGTTAACTCAAACAACGGCTACGGCGGCTTCACCCGATTTCTTGTCAGATTCCTGCTTGGTGGAATCCGGGTGATGAAATGGCGCGTAGAGGGTCACCAAGATTGACGGAATGGCGGCAACCAGCACGCCGATGAAAAAAGTTTTGTAGCCGAGCATTTCTTGGATTTTGCCGCTGAACATACCGGTCAGCATCATGTTCAAGCCCATCAGCGCCGAACCGAAGGTATAATGTGCGGTGCGATACGGCCCCGGCGCAACCTGTTGCATCATGTAAATCATCAAGCCCACTGCTCCGAAACCCCAGAAGAATTTCTCGACCGTTACGCAAGTGGCGATGAGGGCGTAACTCGAAGGCAGCGCCATGCTGAAATACACGAAGACCGCGTTCGGA
>JAPLTZ010000013.1:0-2971 GCA_026397895.1 Verrucomicrobiota bacterium
CAACAGGAATGAATCCGCGCCCACGCTCCGCACGTCCCACGGCTGCGCCGCCAACGGACATTTCGTGATTTCGAGCAGGCGCAGGTTTTTCTTCTTCTGCAAAATCGCCAGTGCCGCCGCCGTGAACTCCGGCGCGACAATGACCTCGCTGAGGATTTCCGCGATGGCCTCCGCGCACGCGCCGTCGAGCGGCTGGTTGACCGCGATGATGCCGCCGAACGGCGCCTGCTTGTCCGTGGCGAACGCCTTGTCCCACGCCTCGCGCAGGTTCGCGCCCTGGCCGACGCCGCACGGGTTCGTGTGCTTGAGGATGGCCAGCGTCGGCACGTCATCGCGAAACTCCGCGATGAGCGCGGTCGCGGCGGTGAGATCCAAAATGTTGTTGTAGGAAAGTTCCTTGCCGTGGAGCTGCTTGAAGAACTCGGAGAACTTGCCGTAGAGCGCGGCGGTCTGGTGCGGGTTCTCGCCGTAGCGCAACGGCTGCGCCAGCGGCGCGGAGATTTGCAGCGTCACCGGCAAAGCATTCTTGTCGGCAGAAAATTCCTTTTGCAGATGCGCGGCGATGGCGGCGTCGTAGGCGGCGGTGCGGGCGTAGACTTTAGCGCAAAGTTTGCGGCGGAGTTCGAGCGTGGTGTTGCCGCTCTCGGAAACCTGTTTCGCCACTTCCGCGTAATCCGCCGGGTCCACGATGACGGTCACGCTGTCGTGGTTTTTCGCCGCGCTGCGGAGCATGGACGGCCCGCCGATGTCAATGTTCTCGATGGCGTCGTGCAGCGCGACGTTCGGCTTGGCGACGGTGGCCTCGAACGGGTAGAGGTTCACGACGACGAGATCAATGGGCTTGATGGCGTGCTGCTTCACGGCGGCTTCGTGCGCGGCGTTGCCGCGGATGTAGAGCAGGCCGCCGTGGACGAGCGGGTGGAGCGTCTTGACGCGGCCATCGAGCATCTCGGGAAAGCCGGTGTGTTCGGAGATGTCCTTCACGGCCAGCCCGGCGTCGCGCAGCGCCTTGGCCGTGCCGCCGGTGGAAATCAGTTCCACGCCGGCGGCGGCGAGGGTTTGGGCGAAGGGGACGAGGCCGGTTTTGTCGGAGACGGAAAGGAGGGCGCGTTGGATTTTAGCCATAAGCAGCGGACAAATTCTCCCGCCGCGCGCGCGGAGTCAATCGGCAAATCCGGGAAACGGCGGTCAACGAGGCCGCTGGCTGCAACGGGCGGAAATTCTCCGCCGCTTGTCAGGGAGCGGTCTGCACCATGCCGCCCTTGCTGACGGTCGAGCCGTAGTGGAGGGATTGGCCGGTGGTTGTTGCCGGAATTTTGCTTGCGGGTTTGGCGACGGCGGTGGGCGCAGGCGGCGGAGTGGTTGGCGAAGGGGCGGCGGTTTTATCTGAATTATCGTCGCTGAAATGATCAACATCTCCTTTGACAAAACCAACCGGCACACCAACCACCACACCGGCGGCTGTGCCGGCAGATACGCCAAAACCTTTGGCAATATTTTGCCCGACTTTTTGCCCGAGCGTCCAACCAAGCGGACCACCTGCAATGCTGCCACTAATCAAGCCGAGCGGACCGGTTTTAGTCGGTATGTAAGCGTAAACAAGTTTCTGGGAGGGTATTTCTGTCACAAGCGCGGCCGCCCGGCGGTTGCCTTCTTCAGTTTCGGAGCGGGTCATGCGCACCATCAGGGATTCGCGGGCGTTTCTGGCCAGCAACTGATTCTGGCTGGCGGCAATGTCAAACCAAGCGTAGGCCTCAATCGGGTTTTGGGGAACGCCGTATCCGCTGAGGCAGTTTTGGCCAAGCGCATACATGGCATCGGCATTTCCCTGAACCGCCGCCTTGCGATACCAAGCGCCGGCTTCCACATAACGCCAGTGGCTGGCATAGGCTTGTCCGAGATGATATTGCGCCCAGGCATCCCCGCGTTCCGCCGGCGGGGTGAATTTGCGGATGTCCACCAGGTCGGGTTGCTCCTTGTAGGTTTTGCAGCCGAACGCGAGCAAAACCAGCGGTAAAATCAGATAGCGCAAGAAATTCATGACACGGAACATTGTGGTAAGTCGGGGCAAAATGCAACCGGATTTTGCTCGCCAACGCGATTGCCAGCCGCAACTCCCACCGCGCTGTCACCACCGATGCTCCGAACGTAGCATTTCATTTCAATTGCAGCCATTTCCGACGGGTGCTAGTTTCGTGGGCAACTAATCGCACTTATGAACCCGCATAATTCCCATACTTCGCGCCGGAATTTCCTCAAATCCACCCTCGCCCTGCCGGTCGCCATCGCGGCGGCGCCGGCTGCGATGGCGCGGGTGGCCGTCGCGCCGGATGCCGCGGCGGAAAAGAGCGCCTCGGGCCCGCTGCCGATGCGCAAACTGGGCAAAACCGACCGCCACGTCACCATGCTCAACATCGGCGGCATGATGGGTGCCTACAGCCCGCAATATCTCGACATCGCCTGGGCGGCGGGCATCCGCTACTTCGACACCGCCGATTGCTACATCAAGGGCAAGTCCGAAAAGACCGTCGGCGAATGGCTCGCCAAACATCCCGAACGCCGCGAGGAACTTTTCCTCGTCTCCAAAGATCATCCCAAAAAAAACCCGACGGAGTTGTTGGAGATGATTGACCGCCGCCTCGAAGCCTGCGGCGCAAAATATCTCGACGCCTTCTACATCCACGGCCTCGGCGAAAAATACGGCGACGCCTCCCTCGCCTGGCCCAAGAGCGACGAGTTCAAGCGCGTCGCCGACAAACTCAAAAGCTCCGGCAAAGTCAAAATGGTCGGCTTCTCCTGCCACGACGGCCGGCTCAACGACTACCTCAACGCCGCCGCCCAAGGCGGTTTCGTGGACATCATCATGCTCAAATACTCGCCCTTCTTCACCAAGGGCGACGAATTTGACCGCGCTCTCGACGCCTGCCACGCCAAAGGCATCGCCCTCGTGGCCATGAAAACCCTGCGCACC
>JAPLTZ010000013.1:2986-15759 GCA_026397895.1 Verrucomicrobiota bacterium
CCGAATTCGACAAGCTCAACCTCACCACCCACCAGGCCATCCTCCACGCCGTCTGGAGCGACCCGCGCATCTCCTCCATCTGCAACGCGCTGGAAAACGTCGGCCAGATCGAATCCAGCACCGCCGCCGCCCGCAGCTACAAAACGCCGCTCACCGCCGCGCAACTCGAACTCCTCAAGCAGACCGTCGTCGCCAACGCCGGCAACACCTTCTGCCCCGGCTGCCCCTCCTGCAACGGTTTCGCCGCGAACTCCCGCTTCGCGTTGAACGACATTTCCCGCTACGTCACCTACTACGAACAGGACGGCCTCCTCGCCGCCCGCGACCTGTATCAGGAACTGCCGCCATCCGCCCGCGACGCCACCGGCGTGGACCTCACCGCGCTGCGCGACGGTTGCGCCTACCGCGTGGACTACCCCGCGCTCGTCAAACGCGCCGCGCAATATTTCGCCTGAGCCGCAGGAGTTTTGTCATGGCCGCCAACGCCGAAAGCAAAACTCCGCCGCGTAATCGCAGCCAGTTCGTCCGCACCGAAATCCCGCGCGCGGAGCGCGTCGTCTCCGTCCTCTGCGTCCTATTGCTGGCGGCCATCGGTGTCGCCATCTTCATCAAAGGCCGCCACTTCGACCCTAACCTCTACGCCCTCCGCACCGACGCGCTGAAATCCACCGCAGAAAATGTCGAAGGCAAATCCGGCACCATCTGCGGTGAAGCCGCCCAAGCCCGCGGCGTGGTGAAGACCGCCACCGTTTCCGCCGAAGCCGCCGACGAAGGTCACGGCGAAGCCGCCAGCACCGCCAAAACCGCCGCGAAGCCCGCGCCCACAGGCGAGCAACTCGTCATGACCGTCGCCGGCATCAAGCCGATGGGCGACACCGAATTTTATTCCGCCGACACGCTCTACGAAAAAATTGACGGCCGCGCGCCCGCCTACCTCGGCTTCAATTTCCAGAACCTCCGCACCCGCTCGTTTGAAGTCCTCGGCGCGGCGGGCAGCTTCGTGGACGTTTACGAGTTTCATTTCGACACGCCCATCAACGCCTTTGGCATGTTCGCCCTCGAACGCGACCCCAAAGGCGCCGCGCTCGCCTTCGCGCCCGACGGCTACGCCGGCGAACTCGGCTACTATTTCCGCCAAGGCGCGTGCTACGTCCAGATCATCGCGTCCGATACGAAGGAGAAGACCATCGCCATCGCCAAAGCCGTCGCGCAAGACCGCGCCAAGGCCCTGCCCGTCGATAACGCCGGCCTTGACGCCCGCCGCCGCCTGCCTGCCACCGGCCTCGACCCCGCCAGCGTCCAATTCACCGGCGAGAACGCGATGGGCCAGGAGTTTTTGAAAAACGTGTTCCAAGCTACCTACGCTTTCGGCGGCAAGAAACTCCCGTTCTTCGTCATGGCCGCGACGCCGGAAGAGGCCGCTGCTGCGTGGCAATCTTTTTTCGAATTCTCCGGCAAGTTCGGTGGCAAGGTCACGGCGCTGCCGGACGTGAACGGCGCAAAAGTATTCCAGGCCGAAAGCTTTGGCACGTTCAAGGTGATCTACCAAAAGGACGGCGCGGTCGGCGGCGTGTTCGACGCTGACGATGGTGGCGCGGCGCGCGAGTTTGTGGAACAGTATCTGACCGGAAAAATCCAATGAACCCGGAACACGAAAACAACGGCATCAGCCGCCGCGAATTCATCCGCCGCGCGGGCGCGACCGGCGCGCTCATCGCCGGCGCGGCGGCGGCGGGCTACGCGCTGTGGCAGCCCAAGCATTTCGTCCCCGGCTTTGAGAAACAAAAAGGGCTCTCGCTGAAAAGCTACGCGCTCGAACCGACCAAGCTCCTGCCCACGATGGCCATTGCCCACGGCACGGAACATGAGAAGACCATCCGCGCCGCGCTCGGCGCGCTCGGCGGCATGGGCCGCTTCATCCAGCGCGGCGACGTGGTGATGATCAAGCCCAACGTCGCCTTCGACCGCCCTCCCGCGCTCGCCGCGACCACGCATCCCGACGCGTTGCGCGCCGTGGCGAAACTTTGTTTCGAGGCTGGCGCGGCCAAGGTCGTCATCGCGGACAACCCGATCAATTCGCCCACCGGCTGCTTCCTCAAGAGCGGGCTGACGGCGGTGGCGGCGGAGCTGAACCTTGATTTGCTTTACCCGGAACTCGCGTCGTTCTCGCCACTGGAAATGAACGGCGAAATCCTCAAGCACTGGACGTTCTTCAACGCGCCGTTCAAGCGCGCCACCAAAGTCATCGGCCTCGCGCCGTGCAAGGATCACAACCTTTGCCATTCCTCGATGACCATGAAGAACTGGTATGGCCTGCTCGGCGGGCGGCGGAATCAGTTTCACCAGCACATCCACAGCATCGTCTCGGACTTCGCGCTGATGATGAAGCCCACGCTCGTCATCCTCGACGGCATGAACGTCCTCATGCGCAACGGCCCCACCGGCGGCCGCCTCTCCGACGTGAAGCCGATGAACACCGTCGTCGCCGGCACGGACATGGTGGCCGTGGACAGCTACGGCTACGCGAACCTGCTGGAGCGCGACCTCGCGGAACTCACCTACATCCACAAGGCCCACGACCGCGGCCTCGGCAACAAGAACTGGAAGGACGCATTCTACAAGGAGGTGCAGGCGTGAGGAAGTCGTCAATTTACTTTGTAGCAGCGGACGTGAGTCCGCTCTATCTAAACTCGGGAAAGTCAGAGCCGACTCACGTCGGCTGCTACGGATTGGATTGAAATGAAACCCCTCCTCACCATCGTCAACGCCCGGCGCGCGTCGCAGGTTTTCTTTTTCGCGCTGTTCACGTTCTTCTGCGTCGTCACGGACCTGCGCTACCTCAAGGGCTATCCTGCGTCGCTGTTCCTCGAACTCGACCCGCTCGTCGCCGTCGCCACCGCCATCACGACGCACACGGTTTACAAAGGCCTGCTCTGGTCGCTCGCGCTCATCATCCCGACGCTGCTGCTCGGGCGCGTGTTCTGCAATTGGATGTGCCCCTACGGCATCGCGCATCACTTCATCGGCTGGGTCTTTGGCAAAGGCCGCGCGGAGGAAAAAGTCCGCATCGAATCCAACCGCTACCGCAGCATCTACCAGACGAAATACATCATCCTCATCGCCATGCTTGTCGCGGCGTTCTTCGGCAGCTTGCAAATCGGCCTGCTCGATCCCATCTGCCTGTTCCATCGCTCGGTGACGACGGCCATCCTGCCCGCCGTCAATCAAGCCGACCCCGGCAGCATCTACGTGCGGCAATATTTTCACGTCGGCGCGTGGATCATCGGCGGGCTGCTGCTGTTCCTCGTCGGCATGAACGCCGTCATCCCGCGCTTCTTCTGCCGCGTGCTGTGTCCGCTCGGCGCGTTCCTCGGCGCGATGTCCAAGTTCGCGCTCTGGCGCATTGACCGCGACACCACCAAGTGCGTGGACTGCGATCTTTGCCTGAAAAACTGCGAAGGCGCGTCCGACCCGCACACCCAGCTCCGCAAGAGCGAATGCTTCGTCTGCTTCAACTGCATCGAGGACTGCCCGGAAGACGCGCTCTCGTTCAAGTTCCTCCCGGAATTGCAGCGCGAGATTTCCGCGCCCGCCGTGACCGCGAAACGCGCGTTCCTCGGCAGCCTGATTGGCGCGGGCTTCTTCGCCTTTGGCCGGTTGTCCGGCGCGACCGACCGCAACTACGACAAGAAAGTCATCCGCCCGCCCGGCTCCGTGGCCGAACCTGATTTCCTCGAACGCTGCATCAAGTGCGACCAATGCATCCGCGCTTGCCCGACGAACGTGTTGCAGCCCGCGCTCTTCGAGTCCGGCGTGGAAGGCCTCTGGACGCCCATCCTCAACATGAAGCTCGGTTACTGCGAGCTGAACTGCACGCTCTGCGGCCAGGTCTGCCCCACCGGCGCCATCCAGCGCGTGACCATCGAGGAAAAGAACGGCATGGGCAACCACGCCGCGCAAGGCCCCATCCGCCTCGGCACGGCGTTCTACGACCACGGCCGCTGCCTGCCGTGGAGCATGGAAACCCCGTGCGTCGTCTGCGAGGAAGTCTGCCCCGTCTCGCCCAAGGCGATTTATTCCCGCGAAGTCACCATCACCAAACGCGACGGCACGCCCATCACGCTGCGGCAGCCGTATGTGGACCCCGCGCTGTGCATCGGCTGCGGCATCTGCGAACACGAATGCCCCGTGACCGACGAAGCCGCCATCCGCGTCACCGCCGTGGGCGAGACGCGCTCCCGCGACCGCCGCCTGCTGATGGACGGCGGCGTGACCAGCTCCGTGCGGGAATTAGAAAAGCGGCAGCGATGAAAATGAGTGCCATAATTGCCGATTTGGAGTGCGGCGACACGTCGCCGCTTTGGAACTGGGAGACATGTCTCCCAGTTCCAAAGCGCGGTCATGCCCGCGCACTCCAAACCAAAGCCCAGCCACGACACGCCACTTGAAAGTCCCCAAACATCGGCTAGGATGCTGCTATGAAATTAAAACTCACAGCGGTCTTCAAAAAATTTCCTGAAGGCTATGCGGCGTTCGTCGAGGAATTACCGGGTGCAAACACGCAGGGCGCGACGCTGGCGGAAGCCCGCGCCAATCTGGCCGAAGCCGTGACGATGGTGCTGGAAGCCAACCGAGAACTGGCGGAAGAAGATCTGTTGGGGCAGGAAGTCATCCGCGAGCAGTTCGCGCTCGCATGAAACGGCTGGATTTGATCCGGCATCTGGAACGGCACGGCTGCGAGCTGTTGCGTGAAGGCGGCAACCACACCATTTACGTCAACCGCGCGGCTAAGAAAGTCTCCGCCGTGCCACGTCACCGTGAAGTCATTGAATTCACCGCGCGAAAGATATGCAAAGATTTGGAAATCCCGCGCCCTTGAAGACCGCCGTGGGCGAGACGCGTTCCCGCGACCGCCGCCTGCTGATGGACGGCGGCGTGACCAGCTCCGTGCGGGAATTGGAAAAGCGGCAGCGGTAAATAGTCGCGGAGCGACACACATCAGAAAATGAACACCCCATCACACCCTGCTGGAAGTCGCCGCTTGTCTGTTACGCTACTTGTTTCCGTGTTTGTGCTTTATGGAACAGTCGGTTTTTTGCTTTATCGCGGGAGATGCATTTCACATTGGCCATTCTGCAATTCCGACTTGGTCATTTTCGCTGTGCCTTTTCTGTCTGCTTTCGTCGCCAATGGTTTTTTTCTGTTTTCGTCTGCTTGGCTGCGCCCACGTTCTGTGGCGAGACAGGCTACTCTATTGTTTGCCAGCTTTGCCCTCGCCTTTCTTTCCTTTTGGATTTACATGATTTTTGCCGTGAATACTTATGGCGAATAATATGCAACGCTAACACTTGGATAAGCTGCAAACTTTTGAATCTCCCATGACTACCTCCATCACCTCCGGCCAACGCCCGCGCACCTGCCGCGCGTGCGGCAAGAAATTCGAGTATCCCGTCAAAGGCAGCGCCGCCACGCGCCATCACTGCGCCGAGTGCGCCGTCCTCGCCGCCGACACGCGGCTGATTCTGGAACGCCTCCAAAACCGCATCGCCACCCTCGAACGCCAGGTGAGCCGCCTCAGCCCGCCGAACTGACCGGCGTTTCGCTCCTGCTCTTCGCCGGGAAGTCCGGCTCAATCCATCATGGCGCTGACGAAACAACGACTTGCCCGCGAACATCGCACGCTCACGGCGATGGTGCGGATTTACTGCCGTCGCGAACACGGCGGCGGCGCGGAGCTGTGCGCGGAGTGCCGGACGCTGCTGGATTACGCCGAGGGCCGGCTGGAGCGCTGCGTGTTTCAGGAGGAAAAGCCGACGTGCGCCAAGTGCCCGGTGCATTGCTATGCGGCGACGCAGCGGGAGCGGGTGAAAGTCATCATGCGCGTCGCCGGCCCGAAGATGTTGTGGCGGCATCCCATCCTCGCGGCGAGACACATGCTGGATGGCTTCCGGCCCGTGCCGCCGCTGAAAAAGCCGAAGGATTAGCCCTTCAATTTCTTTTCCAGAATCTCGCCGACGAGCGCGGGGTTGGCTTTGCCCTTGGAGAGTTTCATCACCTGGCCCTTGAGTGAGTTGAGCGCGGCGAGTTTGCCAGCCTTGTAGTCCGCCACGGGATTTGGGTTGGCGGCGATGGCTTCGTCGCAGAACTTCTCCAGCGCGCCGGTGTCGCTAACTTGGGCGAGGCCTTTTTCCTGCACGATGACGGCGGGCGCTTTGCCGGTGTCGAACATCTCGGTGAAAACCTGCTGCGCGGCGGCGCTGCTGATGGTCTTGGCCTCGACGAGAGCGACGAGTTCCAGCAAAGCTTCGGGCTTGAATTTCAGATTCGCCAACGTCACGCTGGTAGCAGCCGACGTAAGGAGGCTCTGATCCGTTTCTGATTCTTCAGTTAGAGCCTCCTCACGTCGGCTGCTACTTTCTGAAAGTTTTGCGCGGAGATTGTTGATGACCCAGTTGGCGACGGCTTTGGGGTTCTTGGACTGTTTGGCGATGTTCTCGAAATAATTTCCGAGCGGCACGTCGTTTTTGAAGGTCTCGGCGTCGCCGGCGGGCAGGCTGTATTCGCGGATGAAGCGCTGCTTGCGCGCAAGCGGCAGCTCCACGACGAGCGCCTTGACCTCGGCGAGCCAGGCGTCGGTGGGCGCGAGCGGCATCATGTCCGGCTCGGGGAAATAGCGGTAGTCGTGCGCGTCCTCCTTGGTGCGCATCTCCTCGGTGACGCCGGTCACGTCGTCCCAGCGGCGCGTGGATTGGATGAGCTTGCCGCCCTGCTTCACGACTCCGATCTGGCGCGCGATCTCGTATTCCGCGGCGCGGCGCACGCCGGAGAAGGTGTTCATGTTCTTGATCTCGATCTTCGCGCCGAGCGCCTGGCTGCCGACGGGGCGGACGGAGATGTTCACGTCGCAGCGCACCATGCCTTTTTCCATGTCGCAGTCGGACACGCCGCCGTAGATGAGAATGTCCTTGAGCGCGTTGAGGTATTCGTAGGCCATGTCGGCGCTGGTGATGTCCGGCTCGGAAACGATCTCCATGAGCGGCACGCCGGCGCGGTTGAAGTCCACGCCGCTGGTGCGCTCGAAGTGCGTGAGCTTGCCGACATCTTCCTCCAAGTGCGCGCGGGTGATGCGGACGCGGGAGAGGCCGCCGTTGAACTCGAATTCCACGAAACCGTTCGCGGTGGAGGCGTCGGGGTAGAAATAGTTTTTCCGGTCGAACTTGGCGAAGCGTGGGATCTCGCAGTTGAGCAGGTAGCCGGTGAGGACAGTCTTGCGGAGCGCCTCGTCGTTGGGCACGGGCAGCACGCCGGGCATGCCGAGGCAGACGGGGCAGACGTTGGTGTTCGGCTCGGCGCCGTATTGGTTGGCGCAGCCGCACCACATCTTCGATTTCGTTTTGAGCTGGACGTGGGTTTCCAGGCCGATGACCACTTCGTATTCCATTGCGGGCAAATTAAGCCACAGCCTGCCGCGCCGAAGCAAGCCGCGAAGGTGGGATGAAACACAGATGAAACACAGATTTTTACGGAACAGAGAGGCGGTAGAAGCGCTGCGGTAAATTCGTCGTTGAATTCGTGTCGCTGAACTGGAACGCGCCGTTGCTGAACGTGCCGGCGCTGACCGGCGTCCAGTCCGGGACGGCGAGCGTGAGGTTGGTGGCGGCGAGGACGTGGTAGTTTTCCGCCGTCGGGCCGGTGCCGGTCATGGTGAAAATGTTCTGCGCGAGCGCGGTGTTGGTGACGACGGGCGCGGCGGGCACGGTGGATTCGATGAGCACGGGGAAGTTGGTCGGGCCGGTGACCGTGAGCGCGCCGGCGACGGGCGTGTTGGTGACGACGGTGAAGGTGGCGGTCTCGCCATCGCCGGAAATGGTCGCAGGCACGACGGTGGTGAGGCGGTAGGAATTCGTGGCGAGATTCGTGAGGGTGCAGTTCAGGTTCGTGCCGCTCCACGCGACGAAGCGGCGGGTGTGGTCGGCCCAGTCGAATTGCACGGCCCACTGGCCGTCGCCGCCGTTGGTGTTGCTGGTGGTGGCGTTGCCGAGTTGCAGGAGCGTGGCGGTCTGGAAGCCTTCGATTTTTTGCACGAGGAGCTTGAAGGCGTGCCAGGATTTTTTCTTCTGGCCGGCGGGCGTGCCGCTGCCGGGGGTGAGCAGGCCGTCGTTGGCGAAGCCGCCGGTGGGGCCGGAGTAGAGCGAGTGCCAGAACCAGGTGGCCGCGCCCTTGCCGAAGAGCAGGCAGGAGCGCCGCCAGACATCGGCGGCCTGCTGGTCTTCGCTCGCGTAGGGGACGGTGAAGGCGGGGTTGTTGCTGGCGCTGGGGCTGCTGCATTCGGTGATCCAGATAGGCAGATTGGTGAGGTTGAATTCGGCGAGGACGGCGCGGTAGCCGTCGAAGTCGGCGGGCAACACCCACCAGGATTTGTAGTCGTGGTAGTTCAGCACGTCGAAGCCGGCCGGGCCGGTGTTGGTGAGGATTTGGCGCAGCCACGCGTAGGCGTTGGTGAGGGGATAGCCGTAGTTGCCGAGGCAGCCGGGCAGGACGATCTGCGCCTGCGGGTCAACGGCGCGAATCCAGTTGCGGTTGGTGACGAGGAAGGCGGCGAATTCGTCCGCGGGCAGGCCGAAGTTGCGGGTGGTCTTGCCGTCCATTTCGTTGGCGATTTCCCAGTGATGCGTCACGCCCAGGTAGCGCGCGACGACGGCGCGGACGTAGTTGGACGCGCAGTAGAGTTCGTTGCTGGTGAAGTTGAAGCCCGCGCCTTTGATCCACGGCACTTGCAGGCCGGTGGAGTTCGTGTCGCTGGAGACGTCGTAGAACGTGCCGAGCGGCATGACGCCGTTGGGATTGAAGAAGGCCTGGTCGGCGTTGGCGAAATTGAGCGGGAGCGTGTTCGTCGGCTGAAGGCTCGACCAGGTGACATCGCCCGGCGCGGTGTGCCGCATCCCGCGCAGGCCGAGCGGCGTGATGTTGGTGAAGATGTTGGCGAAGGTGGAGTTGGTCGGCCCGGCGAAAGGGAAGTTCAGCCCGATGCGGAACGGGGGCGGGCTTTGGGCCGGCGCGGCGATGGCGGGCGCGCAAAGGAAAATTGCGGCGAGCAACAGTTTGGCTGGCAGGGGGTGATTCATTGGCGGCGGCAAGGTGGCAGATTGCACCGGCGGCTGCCAAGCGGGAAGAGATGCGGCTTGTGAGCGCGCCGGATTGCGGCTATTGATTTTGGCGGCGGCATTCGTAGCTCAATTGGATAGAGCTTCTGACTTCGGATCAGATGGTTGGGGGTTCGAGTCCCTCCGGATGCACCAACAATCAAACCACGAGAGAAAATATTTTATGCAACCTCAAGGAGACATCGCACTCATCGGTCTGGCCGTCATGGGCCAGAATCTCATCCTCAACATGAACGACCACGGCTACACCGTCGTGGCCTACAACCGCACCACGGAAAAGGTGGACGCCTTCCTCGCCAACGAAGCCAAGGGCACGCAGGTGCAGGGCGCGCATTCGATTGCGGAAATGGTTTCCAAGCTCAAGAGCCCGCGCCGCGTGATGCTGCTGGTCAAGGCTGGCAAGCCCGTGGACGAATTCATCGAGCAGCTCATTCCGCACCTCGCGCCCGGCGACATCATCATTGACGGCGGCAATTCGCTGTTCGACGACACGAACCGCCGCGTGAAGTATTGCGAGAGCAAGGGCCTGCTCTACATCGGCACCGGCGTGAGTGGCGGCGAGGAAGGCGCGCGCAAAGGGCCGAGCATCATGCCCGGCGGTTCGCCCGCCGCGTGGCCGCACGTGAAGGACATTTTCCAAGCCGTCTCCGCAAAGGTGGAGAACAATGTTCCCTGCTGCGACTGGGTGGGCGAAAACGGCGCGGGTCACTACGTCAAGATGGTGCACAACGGCATTGAATACGGCGACATGCAGCTCATCTGCGAAGCCTACAACATCATGAAGAACGGCCTCGGCATGAGTGCCGACGAGATGCACGAAGTCTTCGCCGAATGGAACAAGGGCGACCTCGACAGCTATCTCATCGAGATCAGCCGCGACATCCTCGCGAAGAAGGACGACGACGGCACGCCGCTGGTGGACAAGATTCTCGACACCGCCGGCCAGAAAGGCACGGGCAAGTGGACGGTGATCAATTCGCAGGACCTGGGCATTCCCATCACGCTGATGGCGGAGGCGGTTTACTCCCGCTGCGTGTCGGCGTTGAAAGACGAGCGTGTGAAGGCGGCGAAGAAATTGAAAGGCCCGCGCCCGGCGCTGACGGCAATCGCCGCGAACGCGGAAAAGAAGAAGGCGTTCATCGCGGACATCAAGAGCGCGCTCTACGCCTCGAAGATCGTGAGCTACGCGCAGGGCTACATGCTGATGCGGGCGGCGGCGGCGGAATACAAATGGACGCTGAACTACGGCGGCATCGCGCTGATGTGGCGCGGCGGCTGCATTATCCGCTCGCGCTTCCTCGGGAAGATCAAGGAAGCCTACGACAAGAACCCGAAGCTATCGAATCTGCTGCTGGATGATTATTTCCGGGGCGAGATCAAGACCGCGCAGAAAGGCTGGCGGAACATCGTGGCGACGGCAGCAAAGAAGGGGATTCCCGTGCCTGCGTTCAGCACGGCGCTGGCGTTCTACGACCAGTATCGCAGTGCGGTTCTCCCGGCGAATCTGTTGCAGGCGCAGCGCGACTACTTTGGCGCGCACACCTACGAGCGCGTGGACAAGCCGCGCGGCGAGTTCTTCCACACGAACTGGACCGGTCGCGGCGGCACGACCGCCAGCAGCACTTACAACGTGTAACGGCAGAGCTACGGCGCATCGGTTACCGGAGTGAATCAGCCCAAAATCTGCCGGCCACCCGCAACCGCCCCGGTCAATTTTCCGGCTGCCACATTCGTTGCAATGCGGCAGCCGCAACCTCACCTCACGGACAGACCGCCCGGAAGAACACCGGCGTCGGCGGGTTCGTGTAGTTGAACCAAATCGTGCCGCTCGCGTCCATCGTGGCCGAGGCGACCGGCGTCCAGACCGTGGCCGCGCCCTGCAGGTTGGTCGCCTGCAGCACGCGATAGCTGTAGCCCGGCAAGCCCGCGAGGCTGAGGGTCAGGACGTGATCCGCGCCGAACTTCGCCGCGCTGCTGGACAGCCGGCTGGGCAACGCCGTGTTGGTGGAGGTCACGTTGACGGTGAACTGGTTGCTCACCGCCGCGCCGTCGGCATCGGTGGCGAACAGCACGACCGGATACGCGCCGATGGCATCCGGCGTGCCGCTGAAGACGCCGGTGCCGGCGTCGAGGCCAAACCACGCGGGCGCGGCGGGCACTGCGGCGAGCGAGAAGGTGAACACGTCGCGGGCGTCGGGGTCGGCAAACGTGCCGGGCGGAATCGTGTAAACAAACGGCACGCCCACCGGCAGGCTGAGGTTGCCCATGGGAATCAGGAGTTGCGGGGCGTTGTCGTATTTGATGCGAAACATGAACGCCGTGCCGTAACGCACGCCGCTGTCCAGCCCGTTGTAAGCGCCCACCACGACGGTGTTGCGGAACACGGCGACAGCCGCACCGAAATTGTCGGAGACGCCCACGGCGGCGGGGAGGAACTTGTCCACCTGATTCCACTGGTTGCTGCCGCCTTGGTTCTGCCAGAACAGATACGCCGCGCCGTAATCAATGCCGCCCGAACCGTCCGCGCCCGGCGCGCCGACGACGACGGACTCGTTGTTGATGGCCACGGCGCTGCCGAAATGGTCGGAATTCGCCGCGTCCGATGACGTCAATTTCTTCACCTGACCCCATTGCTCCGCGCCGCCCTGATTGCGCGCGAAAACGTAAGCCGCGCCGCGATCGCTGCCGCCGGCATCCGCCAACGGCGAGCCGATGACCGCGTTGTCGCCATTGACAGCTACGGATGCGCCGAAATGGTCGGTGTTCACCGCGTCGGCGGCGGAAAGCTTCTTCACCTGACCCCACTGGTTCGTGCCGCCCTGGTTGCGCGCAAAGATGTAAGCCGCGCCGCGATCGCTGCCGCCCACGTCCGCGAGCGGCGCACCGGCCACGATGGTGTCGCCGCTGATGGAAACGGATGTGCCGAGCTGGTCATTCACCGCGCGATCCGAGGCCAGCAATTTCTTCATGAAGCCCCACTGGTCAGCGCCGCCTTGGTTGCGGTCGAAGACGTAGGCCGCGCCGAAATCAATCTGGTTCGTGATGTCCACGCCGCTCGCGCCAACGACGATGGTGTCGCCGCTGAGGGACACGCTCGTGCCGAAGAAATCGGCCACCGCGCGATCCGGCGCGAGCACCTTCTTCACGAAGCCCCACTGATCCGCGCCGTTCTGGTTGCGGCCATAAATGTAAACCGCACCAAAATCAATCTGGTTCGTGATGTCCACCCCGCTCGCGCCGACGACGACGATATCGTCGGTGACGGCGACGGTGGTGCCGAACTTGTCCCCTGCCCGCCCGTCCGGCGGCAGCAGCTTCTTGATCTGCGTCCAGGTGTTCGAGCCGTCGAGACTGCGGGTGTAGAGATACACCGAGCCGGAGTTCGTGTTCGCCGAATCGTTCGGCGCGCCGACCGCCGCGAGGTCGCGGGTCGTCGCCACGGCCCAGCCAAACTGCGAGTTCGCTGTCTTGTCGCTCGCCGTGACCTTGGCGTTGAGCGGGTGGACGGCCACGACCGTCGTGTTGGAATCCACCACCGTCGGCGCGAAGAAATCGTCCACGCGGATGGTGAACCGCGTCGTCTCATTCACGCCGGGCGTGACGCGGCTT
>JAPLTZ010000195.1 GCA_026397895.1 Verrucomicrobiota bacterium
GGTGGGCTAAATTAAAATTCAAAAGGCAACAGTCAAAGCCGGGTTCGGGACGGACGCCAAGAACAATTCCGCAAAACGGCCAGATGAAACACGATTCCGGCGCGAAGTGAAAGTCAATTTCCATTCAAAGCCCGAACATGCTCGCCCCGGCAAAAACCAGAAAGACCACGCCAAAGACAAAACCGCCGATGCCCGCCAGCACCGCCGCGCCAATCCGAGGCGAGCCGTCGGGTTTGCGGAATCTTGCCACGCCAATCCCAAGGCAAACCGAGCCGACCGCATCCACGCACAGGAACAAGGCCATCGTTCCCGGGCCGCCCTCCGGGCCGACGACGAGCAACAGCAAAAGCCCGAACAGCGGGGGAATGATTCCCGCCAGAAGCCACGGCCATTTTCTGTCATACAGAGGTTTCACAGTCGCCGTTGCTTCCGCCGCAGCCGCCAGCGCGACCCCGGCAACGCGCCGCCAAAGCATAGCCCCACGAACCCGCCCAGCGCCGCGCCGGTCAGCACGTCGAGCGGATGGTGGCGGTTGAGTTGCATCCGCGACCAGCCGACCGTGGCCGCATACACCGCGCACGGCACGCTCAACAGCGGCGTCGCGGAAACCAGCGCGGCAGCGGTGGCGAAGGAGGTCGTCGAGTGGCCGGAGGGAAAGCCCTGGTATTTGCTGGCGAGGTGCGGGCCGTAAAAACCGTCGGCCAGTTCGGAGTTGGGCCGCGCCCGGCCCAGCGGCGTGCGGAAGACGTTCACCGCCACCGACGCCACGAGGAAAGCCCACAAGCAAGCCCAGCCGAGCCGCCGCCAGCGTTTGCGGTTGCAGACCGCGCCCGCAACCCAAATCAAAACCGCCAGCGGCACGCTCCACATCTGGTCGCCCCAATAGCTGACGCGCCCGGCGATGCTGGCGATGGAAGGCTTTTCAAAACTAAAAAGGACACGATCGCCAACACTGATGATATACAATGAGTGCTGGGCTGGATTCTCCGGCACACGAATGGCATTCAGCACGCGGTCATCCCAGCCGTTCTGCAACAGCACGCCAACCGCGCCGGCGGCGACGATGGCGAGGACAATCCACAGCCGCGGACGCAGCCGCGCCCAGCCGAGCCGCCAGACAATCGCGCCTTCGCGCCAATGGGATTTCGCCGTCACGCGCGGAGGATGGCACGAAGCGGGAGCGCGGAAAATGAAATTGTTCCGACGAACCGCCCGGTCAGCAAGCGGCAGCCGGCAGAGACGTGAATGCAGGAGTCTTTCCGTTCAACAAAAAACCTCCGGCATTGCCGGAGGTTTTGATGAAGACGGGTTCTTGTCCGCAAGCAGCGGCTATTTCTGCAGCTTCACGGAATCAATGGAGACTTTCACGCCGGAGACGCCGCACGGGTCCACGCGCAGGCCGGTGATGGTGTCCTTCCATTCCGAGTTCTCGCTGACGGCGAACTTGTAATCGTGGAACTGGCCGTCGGCGGCGGTTTCGATGCGGATGCTGGCTTCCTCGCTCTCGGCGGGCGCGGCGCTGGTGCGCCAGAAAAGTTGCAGCTCATTCGAATCGGTGAAGGCGGCGCCGTCGGAGTTTTGCAGTTTCATCCGCACAACCACGGAGGAGAACTCTTTCGCCGTAGCCTTGAAGGGCGGGCTCATGAGAATCGGATCTTCGCCCTCGGTGAGCGCGGTGAGCGCGCCGTCCTTGACGACGGCAGCGGTCAGGTGCTGGGCGGGATTCCAGCCTTGGAGATTGCCGGCGGTGTCGAAGGTCCACTCCGGCGCGGGCTTTGCCGCCGCCGCCGCCGCGCCGCCCAGAAAGCGGATGGAATCAATCGAAACCTTCGTGTCGGCCGTGTTGCACGGGTCAATACGGATACGGATGATGGTTTCCTTCCAGTCTTCGCTTTCGCCGACCGCAAAAGTGTAATCGTGCCATTGACCGTCGCCGATGCCATCAACGCGGCGGCTGGCTTCTTCGTTGAAATCCGGCTTCGCGCTGGAAGCCCAGAAAAGTTGGACGGCTCCCGGATCGCTGGCCGCACCGCCGGTTTTGCCTTCGAGTTTCATCCGCACGACCACGGAGGAAACTTCTTTCGCCGCCGCGCTGATGACCGGGCCGATAAAAGCCGGGTCGCCGTCGGTCGTGAGCGCCGTGAGCGCGCCGTCCTTGACCGCGCCACCGGTCAGTTGCTGGATGGGCAGCCAGCCTTGCAGGTCGCCGGCGGCATCGAACGTCCATTCCGGCGCGGCGATGACCGCGCCGGCAAAGGCGGCGGTCAGGGCGATTACAGTGCAGAGTTGTTTGGGAAGTGAAAGGATGGGGTTTTTCATGCGCCACTTGTATCAATTCCAATTGTGCCGTCAACTATTCTGTCGGGAAATTCCACTTCACCCGCAGCCGGTCTCCGGCTAATTTGGCGGCGATGAACCTCGCCCATGCCTTTGCGGAGTCCGCGCGGAAACAGCCGGAAAAAATCGCCCTCTGCTGGGGCGACCGCGAATTTCCCTACGCCGAACTCCACGCCCGCGCCCGCGCCGTCACCGCGCGGCTGCAAAACCATTTCGGCGTGAAGCCCGGCGACCGCGTGGCCGTGTGGGTGAAAAATTGCCCGGAGTTCGTGCCGACGGTCTTCGGCATCCTCACGGCGGGCGGCGTGGTCGTGCCGGTGAACAATTTTCTCAAGCCCGCCGAGGTCGCGTTCATCCTGCAAGACTCCGGCGCCGTGGCCGTCATCTCCGACGCCAGCCTCGCCGAAGCGCAGGAGAAAGTGCTCGCGCTCCGGCCGGCGACCAAGCTGTTCCAGGTCGAAGAATTTGCCGGCCTGCCATCCTCCACCATCAATCCTCCATCCTCGTCGGAATCAGATTTGGCCGCCCTGCTCTACACCTCCGGCACGACCGGCCATCCCAAGGGCGCGATGCTCACGCACGGCAATTTCCTGCACAACGTCGCGAGCTGCGTTGCCGCGCTGGACGTGCGCGCGGACGACCGCATCGTCGTCGCCCTGCCGCAGTTCCACAGCTTCATGTTCACCGTCGGCACGCTGCTGCCGATGTTGTCGGGCGCGGGCATCCTGCTGCTGAAGACGCTGCACCCGTTCAAGAACGTGCTGGAGGAAATCGCGCGGCATCGCGGGACAATCCTGCCGAGCGTGCCGTCGTTCTACCGCGCGCTGCTGGCCGTGCCGGAGTTCGGCAAACTGCCGTTGCGGCTGTGCGTCAGCGGCGGCGCGCCGTTGCCGGTGGAGGTGTTCAACGAATTCACGCGCAAGTTCCCGTTCCCGCTGCGCGAGGGCTACGGCCCGACCGAAAGCAGCCCCGTCGCCACCGTGAATCCGATTTACGGCGAGAACCGCGCCGGGTCGGTCGGTAAACCGATTCCGAACGTGGAGTTGAGCATCCGCGACGAGGTCGGCGGCGAACTGCCCATCGGCGAGTTCGGCGAAATCTGCATCCGCGGCGGCAATGTGATGCGCGGCTACTGGCATCAGCCGGAGGAGACGGCGAAGGTGTTGCGCGCCGGCTGGCTCTACACCGGCGACGTGGGCTACGGCGACGCCGACGGTTATTTTTACATCACCGACCGCAAGAAAGACATGCTCCTCGTCAACGGCATCAACGTCTATCCGCGCGAGATCGAGGAGGTCATGTATCAGTTCCCCGGCGTGAAGGAAGTGGCTGTCATCGGCCTGCCGGACGCGCGGCGCGGCGAACAGCCGGTGGCGTTCGTCGCCGCCGCCGACGGGGTGACGCTCGACGAGAAAGCTCTGGTGCAGTTCGTCCGCGAACGGATGGCCGATTACAAGGTGCCGCGGAAAATCATTTTCCTGACTGCGCTGCCGCGCAACGCGACGGGCAAAATTCTGAAGACGGAATTGCGGCGCTCGCCGGCGGCGAAATAGTTTGCGCGGAATTCGTTTGGCAAGCGCAAAGTCATTTTCGCGCCGCAAAAAATCTCCAATGAAACCGCTGATTTTTCTTTGCAGGAAACGGTTTAACGCATATTTAACCGGGGTCAGACAGCAGTTAAACAAACAAAACACAATAGAATCAATATGGCTAAAGCACTCTCAAAATCACAAATCGCAGCAGAAATCGCCGCCAAGAGCGGTCTCACCAAAAAAGCCGCCACCGAACTCCTCGAGTTCATTGCGGACCTCGCGTATAAGAATCGGCGAGACCATCCAGATCAAGGCCAAGCGCGTCGTGAAGTTCCGCGTCGCGAAGGCCGCGAAGGATGCGATCCTCGGCGTTAAGAAGTAATTTTTGCCTTACACGAAACGGCGTTCTGTGAAAGCAGAACGCCGTTTTTGTTTGTCCCACGGCCACATTGCTCTGCCCCGCCACGGCAACGGTGCGGCGTTGATTCATTTGGCTTGTTTTCAACAGATTGCGCCGCTGCTTGGCAGGGGTTTTCAGGCCCAAATCCCCGTTCGCCGGCCTTTTCCGCATTGACCTTCGACCGCCCTCCCATAAGCTGTCCGCATCACTGCCGGGGCGCATGAAGCGTTCTGGCAGGAATCGTCTTATGCCTGAAGGATATTGCGTCAAATGCAAAGCCAGTAAGGAAATCGCCGAAACCGTCGAAGTCGTCATGAAAAACGGCCGCAAAGCGATCAAAGGCAAATGCCCCACCTGCGGCACCGTCATGTTCAAAATCCTCGGTGGCAAAGCCGTCGCCCCCGCCGAAACCAAACCCGTGCCTCCGGCCCAGTCTTAACTTATGTCACAACAGCTCGCCTACGTCATCATCACGCCGTATTCCCTGAACAAATCCCGCACCGGCGGCATCATCAGCCGCCTCATCACCCGCACCGGCCTCGAACTCGTCGCCGCCCGGATGTTCGCCCCCAGCGCGGAACTCGTGAAGGAATACTCCGCTGCCATCATCTCCTCCCACGACCCGCAGGACAAAAAAATCCAGGAACTCATCCACAACTACATCCTGCAAAACCTTTCCCCCGACCCCAAAACCGGCCGCCGCCGCCGCGTCATGGTCCTCCTCCTGCGCGGCGAAGACGCCGTCCGCAAAGCCCGCTCCGTCATCGGCCACATCAGCCACGAACGCTACGGCGGCGAAACCATCCGCGACACCTACGGCGACATCATCCTCGGCGAAAACGGCGAAGTCCGTTATTTTGAACCCGCCGTCCTCGCCGCCCCCGCCGCCGAAGAAGCCGAAGCCAAACTCAAGCTCTGGGCCCGCTTCTCCGACCAGGACGGCGGCGTCCTCGAAAACGTCGTCGCCTACAAACCCGGCGAAAAGCCCGAGCGCACCCTCGTCCTCATCAAGCCCGACAACTTCCGCTTCCCCACCGGTCGCCCCGGCAACGTCATCGACTTCTTCTCCCGCACCGGCCTGTCCATCGTCGGCATCAAAGTCCTCCACATGAGCGTCGCGCAGGCCGTGGAATTCTACGGCCCCGTCCGCGAAATCCTCCGCACCAAACTCAAGGACGTCGTCGCCGGCAAAGCCGTCGGCGTGCTCGAAAAGGAACTCGGCTTCAAAATCCCCGCCGACGCCCAGAAACAGCTCGGCGAAGCCCTCTGCCCCGCCTTTGGCGACAACCAATTCGACAACATCGTCCGCTTCATGTGCGGCTTCGCTGCCACCGAACGCCCGCAGGCCGACTGGCCCAAGCCCGGCACCGAGAAGTGCATCGCCCTCATCTACGAAGGCGTCAACGCCGTCGCCAAAATCCGCGACGTCCTCGGCCCGACCGACCCCTCCAAGGCCCCGCCCGGCTCCATCCGCCGCGAATTTGGCGCCAACATCATGGTCAACGCCGCCCACGCCAGCGACTCGCCGGAGAATGCCCGGCGCGAATTCGCCATCGTCAACGTCGGCCGGAACAACTTCAAAGAAATCGTCGAAGAATTCTACGGGAAAGTCTGACCGGAGATTTCAAAACCCAGCCGCGCCCGCAGGGGCGCGGCTTTTTTACTGCCAGAATCCGGCGGTTGTCCGCAACCGCTCCAGCAGCTTCGCGTCGGCGGCGGGGAATTCGTGCTGCGCCAGTTCCGCCTGGCCGACCCATTTCACGGCGGCGCAATCGAGCGGCTGCGGTTCGCCGGCGACGAGGCGGCACAGAAAGAATTTCAGGCGGACGCTTTTCTCCGCGTAGTCGTGCGTGAGTTCCGCGACAAGTTCACCGACGGCGACTTCCACGCCGAGTTCCTCGCGGAGTTCGCGGGCGAGGGCCTGCTCGAAGGTTTCGCCGGACTCGCGTTTGCCGCCGGGAAATTCCCACAGCCCGCCGAGGTGCGCGCCGGCGTGGCGCTGGGTGATGAGAAGCTGGCCGGAGCGGAAGATGAGGCCGGCGCTGACCTCAATCAAATTTCGAGTTGCGAGTTTCGAATTGCGAATCGCAGAGTCGTCGCCGGCGGGATTCGTCATTCGCAATTCGCAATTTGAAATTTACCTGCCGATGCTCTTGTAGATCCAGCCGAGCTTTTCCATCTCGGCGACGTCGAAAAGATTCCGGCCATCGAACATGATGGGGTGGGTGAGGCCTTTGCGGGCGCGGTCGAGGTCGAGCTTCTTGAACTCCGGCCATTCGGTGGCGACGACGAGCGCATCGCAGCCTTCGGCCACGGCGTTCATGTCGTCCACGTAGGTGACGTCTTTCAGAATCGCCTTGGCCTTCTCCATCGCCTTGGGGTCGTGCACGCGCAGGGTCGCGCCTTCCTTCTGCAAACGCTGACAAAGGTCAATCGCGGGGGACATGCGGACGTCGTCGGTGTTCTGCTTGAAGGCGAGGCCGAGCACGCCGATTTTCTTGCCCTTGAGCACCCAGAGCGTGTCGGTGATCTTCTTCACGAACCGCGCCATCTGGTTTTCGTTGATGCGCTGGACTTCCTTGAGCAGATGGAACGGTTGCCCGAGCTGGTCGGCGATCTTGATGAACGCGCTCAAGTCTTTCGGAAAACAACTGCCGCCGAAACCGAGCGAGGCGTCGAGGAAGCGGCGGCCGATGCGCGCGTCCATACCCATGCCGTTGGCGACTTCCTGCACGTTCGCGCCGCTGGCCTCGCAAATGGCGGAGACGGCGTTGATGTAGGAAATTTTCAGCGCGAGGAAGGAATTGGCCGCGTGCTTGATGAGCTCGGCGGAGTTGATGTCGGTGACGATGATGGGCGCTTTGAACGGCGTGTAGATTTCCGTCATCGCCTTCACAGGCCGCTGCGAGCGCACGCCGATGACGACGCGGTCGGGCTTCATCAAATCCTCGACGGCGAAGCCTTCGCGCAGGAATTCGGGATTGCTGACGACGTCGAACTCGGCCTTGGATTTGCAGTAGCGCTTGATGGTCTCGGAGACTTTCTCGCCGGTGTTGACCGGCACGGTGGATTTGTCCACGACGATCTTGTAGCTGGTGATGGCGCCGGCGATGTCGCGGGCGACCTTCTCGATGAAGCTCAGGTCCACCGAGCCGTCGTCCTGCGGCGGCGTCGGCACGGCGATGAAGATGACGTCGGATTTCTCCACGCCTTCCGCGATGCTCGCGGTGAAGCTCAGGCGCCCGGCGGCGACGTTCTTTTTGACCATCTCCTCCAAGCCCGGCTCGTAGATGGGGATGCCGCCCGCCTGGAGCATCTTGACCTTGTTGACGTCGTTGTCCACGCAGATGACGTGGTGGCCGACCTCGGCAAAGCAAGTTCCGGTGACAAGTCCGACGTAGCCCGTGCCGACAATGGAAAGCTTCATGGGAAATTATTTTTCGCGGATCAGAAAACGGCCGTAGACCAGCCCCGCGAGCAAGCCGCCGAGCATCGGGCCGGCCCAATAGACGAGGTGGTTGTTCCAGTGGCCACTCGCCAGCGCCGGGCCGAACGTGCGGGCCGGGTTGAGCGCGCCGCCCGTGAGCGGGCCGGCGAACAGGATGCCGATGGCGACGGCCAAGCCGATGGCGAGGCCGCCGATTTTCGGCGCGCGGGCGTCCACCGCCGAGCCGTAGACGACAAACACGAGGAAGAACGTCACCACCGCCTCGATGATGATGGCTTGGCAGATTGAAACCACGGGAACGCCGTTGAGCGCGGAGATGTCCGGTGTTCCACCGGCAACCGCCGCCGTGCCCAGCAATCCCACGCACAGAAAGCCCGCCGCCGTCGCGCCCGCGAGTTGGGCGACCCAGTAGGCCACGCTGTCGCGGAAACTGATTTTGCCGCCGACCAGCAAGCCGAATGTCACCGCCGGATTCAGATGGCCGCCGGAAATGCCGCCGGTCGCGCTCACCATCACCGCGATGGTCAGGCCGTGCGCCAGCGCGACGCCGAGCAGGCCGGGGTTGTTGTAGATCGCGCCGACGCCGATGAAGATGAGCGCGAATGTGCCGATGGCTTCAGCCACGCACTGACGGAGGAGGTTGCGGTTTTCCATGGGAAGATTATTTGAAGTTGACGGCGGACGGCTTGGTTTTCGCCGCGAGTTCGGGATGCTGCGCCAGCAGATTCATGCGGCGGATGTTGGCTTCGAGGCCGAAGGAGTTGTAGACCTCGGTCTTTTGCAGGTCTTCGTAGAGCGCGAGGGCGAGTTCGGGTTTGTTCTGTGCCTCGTAGAGCCGGGCAAGCGCGGACTTGGCCTGCGCCGTGGCCGACTCGTTCGGGTAACGCTTGATGACTTCGTCGTAGCGCGAAACCGCGTCCGCCGTTTTGCCCTGGGCGTCAAGGCAGGCGGCGACGCCCAGCGAACCTTGCAGGCGGAACGAGGTTTCCGGAAATTCGCGCAGCAACCGCTCGAATTGCGCCTGCGCCTCGGTGTATTTGCCGGCGGCGAACAATTCCCCCGCCGCCAGCAGCACGGCGCGCGGCGCGGCGGTGGTTTGGGGATATTGGCCAGCGAGTTTCAGATAGGACTCCGCCGCGCCCGAGCCCGGCGGCACGTCCGACAGCGCCGCGCTGGCCGCGACCTCCTGCTGGTCGCGATTCCAGACATAATACGAGACGACCAGCGCCACAACGGCCACCGCGATGGCAATTTTGATGAGCTTGTCTCGGTTGGCGTCCAGCCAGTTGATGGAACGCTCAATTTGAATGGCAGCGGGGGCTTCAGTTGTCATAATTTGGACGGGCAATGTTCCGGTCAGCCGCCCAAAACGCAAGCTTGAAATCCAGCCGCCCGGCTGCTCCAAAAAAACATTTTGACTTCGCACCACGCATAAATCATCCTATCCGCATCCGTTGATTTGACGGACTCATGACGAGTGGTCGAGGGACTGGCCCGCTGACACCACGGCAACCGATTGGATTTAGTTCCGATGACAGGTGCCAATTCCAGCTCAAGCATCATTGGCTTGGGAAAAAATG
>JAPLTZ010000214.1 GCA_026397895.1 Verrucomicrobiota bacterium
CGAGACGTTGCCGCGCCCGTTGGTGACGACCGTCAGGCGGTTGGTGACGACGCAGAAAAGTTTCACGCTGCCTGTCGCGGAGTCGTTCCCCGCCGAGTCCTGCGCGTAGGCCTGCACGGTGTTCGTGCCGGGCAGCAACGAGATGGTCGCCATCCAGTTCGTCCAGCCGTTGGTCGTCGCAGCGGCATTCCACGCGCCGTCATTGATCTGGCAATAGACCTGCGCCACGGACAGCCCCGCGATGTTCTCGCGCGCCGTGCCACGGACGGTGAACACGAAATTGCTCCAGCGCTGGCCTTCGGTAGGCGCGGTGATGGTCAGCAACGGCGTGAACAGGCGGCCCGGCGTCGGCGTGGCGGTGTGCCAGTTCGCCGGGTCGTTCGCGTAGGCGTTGAGGCGCACGCGCTGCAAGGACTTGCCCGTGCCGGCGGCGTCCGCCGGCCAGCCGTTGGTGATTTCATAGGCGACCTGCTCGATGAGGACGAACGGCACGAAGCCGGCGTCGGGATGCGGCGCAAGCTGCACGGCGTCCGGCTTCTCCAACCGCAGCGTATCGGAGACGTTCCCCAACTTACCGAGGTAGGGGCCGAACACCGGCACATTGGTCGCGACGCCGTAATTCGTGCGGAACGAGGCGAGCTGCGTAAGGTTCGACTTCGGATCGAAGCTCACGACGAGCAGGCTGCCGGTGGCGGCGAGGCTGCTGTTCGTTGGGAACGTGAAATCAATCGCGCCGCTCAAGCGCCAGCGGTTCGTGGGATACGCCGGGTCGTAGAGCGGCAGCACGGCGTTGGTGAGGCTGGTCAGCTCGATGAATTCGCCGAGCGTGTTGTCGTTGGTGATTCCGGAGACGACGGTGGGCGGCGGCTGATAATGGATTTCGCTGATGACGAGCGGGCCGACGCGCGGCGCGGTGTTGGTTCGGCCCGTGCCGGTGCGGAACTCGGCGAGGCTCGCCGGCGTGTCGCTGCCGAACGTGCGCGCGGCCATCGCCGGGAAGTCGCTGTCGCCGGTGCTCTTGATGTAGCGCCCGAACGAGACGCCGTTGAACGACGCGCCGAAACTGACCGAGGCGCGCGCGCCGGTCTCCACGCCGTTCGTGGTGGCGGTGAGCCAGACGGCGTCGCCGTGCGCGGAGTTCAGCGTGAAGGCGTTGCTGCCGCCGTCGTTGAACTGGCTTTCGTAAATCACGACGTAACCGCCGGCGGGAATGGGCGCGGCGTTCGTGAGCTGGCATTTGCGAGCGGGCACGGCTTCGTTGCTCAAGAACCAGCCGAGGATGCTCACGGGCGACGCGGACGGGTTGTGGAGTTCAATCGCGTCCTCGAGCGGCGGGTCGGTGTGCGCGAGCGCCTCGTTGATGACGACGTTGGTGAGCGGGAGATAATTGGCGTAGCCCGGCGACGCCGTGCCGGGGAACGCGATGAGGTTCGCATCGCCGTCCGGGAAGCGGCCCACGGAAATATCCGCCGCCTGCGCGCCGAAGCTCACGGAATCCACGAGCGTGTAGTTCGTGCCGCTGTCCACGGCGTAGAGCAGGAGCGAATCGCCGAGTGCGTTGAGCTTGAAATTGACGTGATTGTGGCCGCTGCCGGGGCTGTTGTCGGCGAGCCATTGCACGAAGCCGTTCGCGCCGATGAAGCTCAACGGCGCGGGGCGGAACATCCCCTGTCCGATGAGCGACGGGTCGTCGGAAAGCGAAATCACGCTCAAGTCCACGGGCAGGTTCGTGGTGTTGAACAGCTCGAACCAGTCGCTGCCGGCGGCAGGCTTGGCGAGCCACTCGTTAAAGCGCA
>JAPLTZ010000375.1 GCA_026397895.1 Verrucomicrobiota bacterium
GGCTTTGCGCGAGTAAATGACGGGAATGAACCGCCCCTCCAGCCGCTCGCGCAGTTTTTCCGGCGCACGGCGGGTGGCGGGAAATTCCGAATCCGTGATGACGATGATCTGCGGCCGGATCGCATCCAGCAACGCCCCGCACAACGGCTCGCCCTCCACCGGCAGCCCGGCGACCACCACATCCGCCCGCAAATCCGCCCCGCGCGCCAGCAACGCCTCCTGCCCGCCCCGGCCCAGATCCGATAGCAGCAAAACGCGGACGCCGTGGAACGTCCCGCTCAACACGAGCGCGGCGTCGTCGCTCTTGGGAAATTTATCCTGCGCCTGCGGGTGCAAAACCGTCCACGAACCGATCCGGTCACCCGCCGCCACCCGCCGCCACCGTTCCGGCGCACTCTCCAATCCGGTGAGGATGTGCCGGTAAACCGGCGAACGGAAGCTCACCGGGCTGGTGACGATCTGCCGCACCGAAAACATATCCGAAACGGACTCCGCCGCACCGACCCGCCGGATGTCGCCGTGTGTCAGCACCAGACGTTCCAGCCGGTTCACCCCCTGCGCCCGCAGGAACGGATTCACCACGAACTCCGCCGACGATTCGTTGCCGCAATCAATCAGCATGTCATCCGCGGCATCCGGCGCATCCACAAACACCGCACTGCCGCCGCTCAACGGCAGGATGCTCAACCGCGTCACCTACCAGCCCGCCATCACCGCCAGCAGCATCGTGTAATAGATTGCGAAGGACAACGCCGACGGCGTGCCGATCTGAAAGCACCCGCCCGGCAGCCACGCCGCCCATTCGCTCACGCGCTCCATCAGCAGCATCCACAGCCACGAACTGTGATTGAACAGCCCCGCCAGCCCCGGCCACCAGCCGCCGACGATGAGGCTCGCGAGATTGCTCGCCAGCGCCAGACTGCTCAGCGGCACGACAATCAGGTTCGCCAGCAGGCTCACCGGCGTGAACAGGTGGAAATAATATGCAATGAGCGGAATCGAGCCCAGCCACGCCGCCAGCGAAGTCGTGAAACCCGTCGCCAGCCAGCCGCCCACCGGCTTCAACCAGCGCTGCCAGCGCGGGCGCGACTCCTCCGGCACGAGCGGGTCGGCCTGCAGCCAGCGTTGCCGCACCTGCTCCAGCACCGGCGAAAACAGCGCGATGCTCAATACCACAAAAAACGAAAGCTGGAAGCTCGCCTGAAAAATCTGCTGCGGCTGCCAGACCAGGATGATGCCCGCCGCCGCCGCCAGCGAGTTCAACAGATCGCTCGGCCGCCGCAACGCCCACCCGGCGATGACCACCGTCATCATCACCGTCGAGCGGATGGCCGAGGCCTGCCAGCCCGTCACGCCGGTGTAGAACCAGATGAGCGGAATCACCACAAACCCGCACACGCCGCGCGGCACCCGCAGCACCCGCAGCAGCGCCACCAGAATCCCGGCGATGAGCGCTATGTGCAGCCCGCTGATGGCGAAGATGTGCATCGTGCCGGAGCGCATGAACGGCTCGGCGACTTCGCCGGTGAGCGCCGATTTCCAACCGAGCGTCATCGTCCACAAAAGCCGGAGCGGCTCATCCTCTGCCGGCAGGTCGAGACGCAGGATGTTTTTCGCCCACCCAAAAAACCGGTCGGCCACCGGCGGCGGGACGGCGGGCGGGATGATTTTCCAATCGGCGGCGGTGAAAGCCTGAAGCTGGTAATAGATTCCGTTGTGCCGGAGGAACGCGCGGTAATCAAACAAGCCCTCGGCCACCGGCGTGCGCGGCGGTTGCAGCACGCCCGCGACCTCCACCGTCTGCCCGGCGTGATAACTGTCCGGCAGAATGCCCGCAGCGCTGATGGCCACCCGGCCGGTGGCCGGCTGCCAGGGTTGATTCTTGATCTTGACGGCGGCGACTTCGATTTGCGCGAGGGTGCGGTGGGCGGGTTCGGCATTCTGGTCGTAGACGCGATGATAAGGCGTCTCCGCGAGCCGGCCGCGCAGAACCGCCAGTTCCGTCCGCTGCCCCAAAATGACGCGGAGGTCATCCGGCGACCGGACGGCCGTGTGCAGCGTCAGGTTGGCCGCGCCCGCGAGAAAAATCAGCGGCCACAGGAACATCAGGCGCCGCCCGGCCCACACCAGCGCCAACAACGCCACGGCCCCCGCCAGCCCCAGCAGCCACAGCAGCGGGAGGGAAACGAATTCCGCCAGCAGCAAGCCGCCGACATACGCCAGCGTCACCGGAACGAAAGGTCTTTTGATGCTCCAATTCATCTGTTGTCCGGCGGCCTACCAATGTTTACGCCACCTCCCGATGGCCCAAAGCAAAAGCAGACCCGCCGCCGCACCGCAAGCATCAATTGCGACATCCTGCACCCGCGCCTCGCGGCTCGGCACAAACAATTGGTGAAATTCATCCGTTCCCGCATACACAACCGTGAGCCACCACGCCAGCCGCGCCTGCCGCCAGCTCCACGGGCGCGGATCGTTCCACACTGGTTGTCGCCACGCCCGCCAGACCAGCAGCCCGAGCAAGGCGTATTCGGTCACATGCGCCGTCTTACGCACGGCAAAAACCATGTCCGCAATCGCCGCCGGCGACAGCGCGGGCAACAGCCAGTGGAACAGCGGCCCCAGAAAACGCGAAGTGCGTTCGTTGGAGCCGGAATCGCTGGAAGCGGAAAAGATGATCGCCACCCAAGCGAGGGGCGGCAGCCAGTATTTCAGGAATGTTCCGGCGCGAGACATGCGCGATGAAACCAATTTTCGCGCCCCGCACGCAAGTTATTCCGTTGCCAAAACATTCCGCCGCCGACAACCTGAAGCCGTCATGCTCAAGCTCGGCGTCAACATTGACCACATCGCCACGCTCCGCGAAGCGCGGTATCGCGGCCTCGCGCCCGGCGAGCCCTGCCCCATCGAAGCCGCGCGGATTTGCGAGGCCGCCGGCTGCCACGGCATCACCGCCCATCTGCGCGAAGACCGCCGCCACATCCAGGATCGCGACATCCGAAAACTGCGCGAAACCATCCGCACGCGGTTGAATCTGGAGATGGCAAATTCGCCGGAAATCATCAGCATCGCGCTGAAGCTGAAACCGGAAATCGTCTGCCTCGTGCCCGAGCGCCGGCAGGAGCTCACCACCGAAGGCGGCCTCGACGTCGCCGCCAACGAAGCCGCGCTCACCGCGACGCGCCAGAAAATGAACGCCGCCGGCATCGAAGTCAGCCTGTTCATCGCGCCCGACCCGGTTCAGGTCGCCGCCAGTGCCCGCACCGGATCGAACCCGCTCGACCCGGCGAGGCCGACCTCGGACAGCGGCAGCGCCACGGTGGTCGCACCCGCGAGCGCGGCTGCGCCTGCACCGGCGACCTGCTCCAGCAGCACCGCGAGTGGCAGCAGGCACAGGTGGCGGGCTTGAATTACGAAAACCTGTCGGCGCTCTGGCGCGTGCCGCATCTGGTGGAACTGAACATCGGCCACAGCATCGTCAGCCACGCCGTGTTCACCGGACTGGACGCCGCCGTGCGCGACTTGCTGGCGATGATGAGGGGCTATTCAAAATGATCCTCGGCATCGGCACGGACATCATCGAGGTGGAGCGGATCAGGAATTCCTTCAACCGGTTCGGCGAGCGCTTTGTGAACCGCATTTTGCTGCCGAACGAAATCGCCTATTGTCTGGCACACAAAAATCCAGCGCCGTTTCTCGCCGCGCGCTTCGCCGCCAAGGAGGCGATCTCCAAAGCGTTCGGCACCGGCATCGGCACGCAATTAGGCTGGCAGGATATGGAAATCGCCCGCCAGGCAAGCGGCGAACCGTATGTCATTTTGCATGGGGCGGGACAAAAGCTTTTGGCGGCGCGGGATGCACGCAGCGTCCTCATCACCTTGAGTCACACGGAAAACTACGCGACCGCCACGGCGATGCTGCTGCAGTAATGCCGGCAAACTTGCAGCCGCAAAAAACCATTTCGCGCCTGTCCCTCTTCCAAAGCAAAAAGCCCGCTTCATTGCTGAAGCGGGTTTGAAAACAAAACCAAATCTTAGTTGGAATAATCACGGCTACCGCCCGGATTAATGACCGCAGTGTCAGTGCGGCTCTTTTCCACCGGCGTGCCGACGGGTGTCGTAAAGGGTGCCCCGACAGTCGGCGGCGGCAAAGCCACCGGAGAATAAGCGGGAGCAGCAGCAGCCACCGTCTTCGTCGAAAGATATTGTTCAGTGGTGATGTTGCCGGTGCTGACCGCCACTTTCAGCATGCTCTGGGTATCCGCAATCACACTCGGCACGGAAGAGAAGGCCGACCGGGCAATCAGCGGCTTCATGGCCGGAACTGAAGAGGCAACCGCCGCGAGGATTTCCTTGCCGGCCGTCGGTGCAGCTTCATACGCCGCGATGGCCACCAAGTTGTATTTGGTGGGGAACTTTTCACAGATTGCCGCGACGATGTTGCCGGCCTGCGATGGAGCAGCCGCCACCGCCGCCTTCGTGATTTCACCAATCTGCTTCGGCGACTGCGTCACTGCGGCGAGCGCAGCCGTGGCAGCCATTTCCGGAGATTTTTGAGCGATGGCACTGACGAGCGCGGGCGCGACCATCGGCTTTTGGGCAATCGCTTTGGCAACCACAGCCTTTGTGACGTCAGCGCGCTGATCGGCTTTCGCATCAGCAACCTGACGCGCCGCTTGAGCGGGAATTTCGGTTATGGAAGTCGTGCCGGCGGAAGCGTTCAGTGCAAGCACCAAACTGGCGGCCGAAACAACTGCGGTTACCAAGGACTTTGTCGTATTTCTTTTCATATTGTTGATTGTTCTCTAGTCTCGTGCGGTGATGCTGTTTATTTAGCACCGTGATAATCCTGCGTCAACGACTATTTTGAATTTTCCACCCCGATTTGACCATCGCCAGTCGGCCAGTTCCATCTTGCGACCGACCACTTCTGCGACTACATTCCGCCATGCCAACCAGCAGTAAATCAATGTGTTTTGCGACACGCCTCTGTGCGCACCTGGTTGTCACATTGTTGCTATTCAACCGGTTATCTGATCTCTCGGCCGCCACGTTCGATGTCACCGTCACTAACGACAGCGGTGCCGGCTCGTTTCGGCAGTCGATCTACGACGTCAACACCAATGCCGGCAACCATATCATCGCCTTCAAAATCCCCGGCGCCGGCCCGTTCACCATCAAACCAGCCTCTGCCCTTCCCGGCATCAGCAACGTCGTCCTGATTGACGGCACGACGCAGACCAACTACGCCGGATCGCCTCGCGTCGAAATAAACGGCATCAACGCCGGCGGCAACGTCAACGGCATCTACCTCACCGCCTCCAACTGCACCGTCCGCGGCCTCGCCATCAACCGGTTTTCCGGCGACGCCATCCGCATCGAAGGCACCGGCGGCAATATCATCCAAGCCAATTTCATCGGCACCGGCATCAGCGGCACCAACGCCGCCGGCAACGGCAGCGGCACCACCGGCCAGGGCGGCATCACCATCCTGTCTCCCAACAACCTCATCGGCGGCCCCGACGCGACCAACCGCAACCTCATTTCCGGAAACAACGTCAACGGCATCTACCTGATCGGCAACGCCGCCACCGCCAACACGATTCAGGGAAATTACATCGGCACCGACCTTTCCGGCACCAACCGTCTTTCCAACCTCACCAACGGCATCGCTCTCGTCAATGCCTCCAGCAACCTCATCGGCGGCACTGTTGCCGGCGCGCGCAATCTGATTTCCGGCAACGGCCAGAGCGGCATTTACTTTCTCGACAATTGCAACGGAAACCTCATCCAGGGCAATTTCATCGGCGTCAATCTCGCCGGCACCGGCGCCTTGAGCAACGCGGCGGATGGGATCACCTTCACCACGGTTGCCGTCGGATCAAAGAACAACCTCATCGGCGGCACCAACCCCGCCGCCCGGAACATCATCTCCGGCAACGGTGCCGTCACCGTCAACATCGGCCGCGGCGTCATCATCAGCGGCCCCAGCGCCACCGGCAACCAGATTGCCGGAAACTACATCGGCGTCAGCTCCAACGGCCTGGTCGCCATCCCCAACGGCGCCGCCGGCATCGATCTCCTCAACACCGCCAGCAACCTCATCGGCGGCAGCACGGTCGCAGCGGGGAATCTTATTTCCGGCAACGGTCTGGCGGGAGTGAAAATCGGCGACAATGCCTCCACCGCCAGAAACATCGTGCAAAACAATTGGATCGGCCTCAACGCCACCGGCAGCAACGCCCTCGCCAACGCGCGTTACGGCATTTTCATTCAAAAGGCCTCCACCAACACCATCGGGCCCGGCAATGTCATCGCCGGCAATACCTACAGCGGTGTTCTCATCACTTCCAACGCCACCGCCAATCTCGTCCAAGGTAATCTCATCGGCACCGACCCCGCCGGGCTCCGCCGGATTGGCAACACGTTCAGCGGCGTCCAGCTTGAATCCTTCGCCAACACCATCGGCGGCACCGACGCGACCAACCGCAATCTCATCTCCGGCAACACTGAAAACGGGATTTACCTCACCGGCCTCGCCGCCTCCAACAACCTCATCCAAGGCAACTTCATCGGCACCGATGTTGGCGGCACCTCAGCCATTAGCAATGGCATCGCCGGAATTGGTCTCGCCACCGCGCCGGCAAACATGATCGGAGGAATTGTCCCCGGCGCGCGCAATCTCATTTCCGGAAACTCTCAACATGGACTCTACCTCGCCGGCAGCGGCACCGTCAGCAACATCATTCAAGGCAATTATATCGGCCCGAACAATGCCGGCACTAACGCTCTTGGAAACGGTATATTCTACACCGCCACTACCAGTCGCGGCGGCGGCATTGACATTTCAGCCAGCGCAGCATCCAACCTCATCGGCGGCACTAACGCCGGTGCAGGCAATCTCATTTCCGGCAACTACTGTGACGCCGTGGCCATCGGCGACCTCGGCACCACTAACAACATTTTCCAAGGTAACCTTATCGGCACCCAGCCTGACGGCGTCTCGCCGCTCGAAAACCAAGAACATGGCATCGACTTCCGAACCACTGGTGGTGCCAATTACAACATCATCGGCGGCGGCGCCCCCGGAGCGGGAAACGTCATTGCCTACACCCAGGAGCCGGGAGTAGGTCGCGGCGGCATCCGCGTTCAAAATGGGAATGTTGGCAACCTCATCCGCGGCAATTCCATCTTTGGCCATGCCACATCCGTCAACGCGCTCGGAATTGACCTGGGAGTAAACGGCGTGACCGCCAACGACGGTTGTGACGCTGATACCGGTGGCAACATGCTGCAAAATTATCCGGTGCTGACCAACATCCTGACTGGCGGCGGCTTGACCTTTGTCCAAGGCACGCTCAACAGCATTGCCAGTCGCACCTACCAACTGGATTTTTATGCCAACACCGTGACCGCCGCCTCCGGCTATGGCGAAGGCCAGTTCTACCTCGGCTCCACCAACGTCACCACCGACGGCAGTTGCGGCGGCAGCTTCACCTTTGTCCTGCCCGCCACCAACGTCCCCGGCCAATACCTCACCGCCACCGCCACCGACACCACCAACAACACCTCCGAATTCAGCGCCAGCCTCGCCGTCAACACGCCCACCATCAGCGTCCACCCCCGGAGCCAGAACGCCCTCCCCGGCAGCAACGTCACCTTCACCGTCACCGCCGCCGGCAGCGGCACGCTCGCCTACCAGTGGCGCACCAACGGCATCCCCAAACCCGGTGCCACTGCCACCAACCTCACCCTGACCGCCGTCACCGGCGCCGACGCGCTGAACTACGACGTCGTCATCACCAACACCTACGGCGCCATCACCAGCGCCGTGGCCGCGCTCACCGTCGCGGCACCGCCGGCCATATCGCAATCACCACAAAGCCAGACCAACGTCGCCGGCACCACCGCCACCTTCATCGTCGCCGCCAACGGCAGCGGCACGTTGAACTACCAGTGGCGCACCAACGGCAGCGCCATCGCCGGTGCCACCGCCACCAACCTCACCCTCGTCAACGTCACCACCAACGACGCGCTCAACTACGATGTCATCGTCGCCAACCCCTACGGCAGCGTCACCAGCGCCGTGGCCACGCTCACCGTCGTCACGACGCCGGGCATTTCGCAATCGCCGCAAAGCCAGACCAACCTTCTCGGCAGCAACGTCACCTTCACCGTCACCGCCAACGGCACCGCGCCGCTCACTTATCAATGGCGCACCAACGGCGTGAACAAATCCGCCGCCACCAGCGCCTCCCTCGCGTTGAACAACATCACCACCAACGACGCCGCCAACTACGACGTCGTCGTCGCCAACGCCTACGGCAGCGTCACCAGCGCCATCGCCGCGCTCACCGTCGTCACCGCGCCCATCATTTTGCAGTCGCCGCAGAGCCAGACCAACCTCACCGGCAGCACCACCACCTTCACCGTCACCGCGCTCGGCGTCGCGCCGCTCACCTACCAATGGCGCACCAACGGCGTGAACAAATCCACCGCGACCAACGCCACGCTCGTCATCCCCAGCATCACCACCAACGACGCCCGCAACTACGATGTCGTCGTCGCCAATTCCTACGGCAGCGTCACCAGTGCTGTCGCCGCGCTCACGGTCGTGAATTACACCCCGACGTTGACCACGCTCGTGACGAACGGCCCCGCGAGCAACCGCATCAACCTCGTGCTGTTCGCCGAGGGGTATCAGACGAACGAACTCGCGCAGTTCCTCGCCGACGCCACGCGCGTGGCCACCAACCTCCTCGCCACGCCGCCCTACGGCGAATACACGAATTACTTCAACGTCTTCGCCGTCTCCGTCGCCTCCACCGAGTCCGGCTCGGATCACTACACGCCCGCGACCGTCCTGAAGAACACCTATTTCAACAGCGCCTACGACAGCTCCGGCATCGCCCGCCTCATCACCATCCCGCCGAACGACCGCGACGCCAACGCCGCCAACGGCACCGGCAAAATCCAGACCCTGCTCACCAACGCCGCGTTGTTCCCCAACCAGCCGTGGGCCGCCGCGTTGCTGCCGCAGATCACCGCCGGCAACCGCTTCGTCGCCCTCGTCGTCAACGACGCCACCTACGGCGGCTCCGGCCAGCCGCCCGACCAGAACAATTCCCTCGCCCTCGCCGTCACCTCGCTCGGCAACGACCCCGTCAGCGGCGTGCCCGCGCTCGACATCGTCGTGCACGAATCCGGCCACACCTTCGCCGACCTCGCGGATGAATATTCCACGACCTATCCCGGCTTCACGCCCGTGGAGAAAGCCAACGCCACCGCGCTGACCAACCGCAGCGCCATTCCGTGGAACGCGTGGATCAGCCTCGACACGCCCATCCCCACCACCGACGCCGGTTACAATTCCTTCGTCGGCCTTTTCCCCGGCGCGGAATATCAGACCAACGGTTGGTATCGTCCCCGGTTCGATTGCAAGATGAACCATTTCGGCGTGCCGTTCTGTGAAGTCTGTTCCGAAGCCATCGTCCGCGCCATCAACCGGAAAGTCCGCACCATCGAAGCGTTCGCGCCGGCCACGAACGGCAACTCGCTCACCGTCACCGGCCCGCAGGCCGTCACGTTCAGCCTCACCCAGCTGCAACCCAGCACCCACAACCTCGACATCCAGTGGCTCACCAACGGCGTCCCCGTGCCCGGCGCGACGGGCGCGACCTTCAGCTTCACGCCCGCGAGCTTCACCAACGGAAACAACGTCCTCCGCGCCCGCGTCACCGACGGCACCACGCTCGTCCGCACCGACGCCGGCAACGCCTTGAGCAACGCCGTCACCTGGAACATCAACGTCGCGCTCACCCGGCTGCAATTGCTCTCCGCCGCGTGGCTCACCAACGGCCAGTTCACCTTCGCCGTCAGCGGCGACGCGCCGTTCGGGTTCGTGATCCAAACCTCCACCAACCTCGTGGACTGGACGCCGCTCGCCACCAACTCGCTCATCAACGGGGTCTTCAACTTCACCAACACGCCCGGATTCGACAAGCGTTTCTACCGGACAATCGTCACCCCGTGACGCGCCCAAGGCGGCACGCGGGTTTTAATTTGCCGGCTGAATCAACTGGGGAGAGGCTCGCTGCTGGTTGAAACACGGTAGAAGCGCGTGGGGCCGGTCGCCGTGGGGTCGGTGATGTTCACGGTGTCGCCGTTGCCGTAAACGGTTTCCAATGTTTGCCATGACGCGTCATCGAGGTTGTCCTTGTATTGGACGGTATGGGTCTGGCCGGCCTGGGTCAGGAAGCTGAACGTCGTGGTATTGCCGCTGTGTTGGAAATTAAAAATACTCAACCCGGGAAACGCCGTGGCCTCAATGCGCGCGGCAAAACTGATTGCCGTTGAGAGGTTGGTCTTCAACTGCCATTCGATGCCGGTATTGTCCCAATAGTCGTTGTAGTTTTGCCCGACGGTTGGCGGGTTATAGAGGGTTTCACCGAAACTTCCACCCGCTCCCATGTTTTTGAACTGCACGCTCCAAGTGAAGGAATCTGGCGCCAAAATATCATTGCCGTTGTATTGCTGGAGCGTGGTGCGATCGAAAACCAACGTCGCCCGCGGCGTGGAACCAAACGCCCCGATGTTAAAAAACCCGCTGTCATAAAACACGGTTCCGGGAGTCAACGGGCCGGAAGATGAAGGCGGGCCGTCGTTCTTGTAGAACCGCACCCGGATCTCTTCGTTGCCGACCAGATTCGTCGCATAATACTGAAAAATGAAATTGGTGACATACCTGTCCGTCCCTGCCAGCACGACTTCATCACCAATCTCATTTGTGCCCGGATTGAAATTCACACCCAAATCATTGGATGCATTGTCATAGACAACCGTTGCGGTCGCGGAACAAGCCGCAAACAACAGCGCCGCACCCAACCCGCCGGCACAGAAGAAGAACGATGTTTTTTTCATAATGTTATATGAGATTACTACTACTCTTTGACTGTGGGTCAAGGGGGCGTCCTCAACTATGGGGTATAACCCTAGCATTCATCATGAGAACTACTCCCCAGAAACCGGCTCTCGCCGCCTATCACAATCAACCTCCGCAGAATCATCAGGCAGACCCCAGCCCCAACTGCGGCGCGTTGTCCGCCGTAAGCGGGTTCGCGGCGAAATCGTTTTGCTCCAGCCGCGCCAGCCAGTCCGCGATGAGCGCCAGCACCGCGCGCAAATCCAGCCGCTCGTGGACGGCGGGATATTTTTCCAGATTCGTCCGCGCCAGCTTGAAGAGCGCCGCCGCCGGACGCAGCCGGTTCTTTTGCAGATGCACGAACGCGCCGGCGAGCTGGATGAGCCCCTTGTGGAACGCGTAGTTCGGCCCGGCCTTGTCCGCGAGCCACAGTTCCTCCAGAACATCGTGCGCCTCGAAGAACAGCCCGCGATTGAAGCACTCGAAGAAGCCGAGGTAGTGCGCGTCCAAATCCTGGCCGCGACACGACTCGATCAGCGCCGCAATCTTTCCGCTCTTCTTGCTC
>JAPLTZ010000382.1 GCA_026397895.1 Verrucomicrobiota bacterium
CTCGGCAAACCGCTCGCTCCGGCGCGGCAGCACCTCGACGACCTTTCGCCGACGAACCTGCTCGTGGGCATTCCGTGGCGCTGGAAAACGGGCAAAGGTTTCGAGGCGAAATTTGAACAAAGCACCAACAGCGGCGCGGCGACAGTGAAGCGGATTCCCGAAAAAACCTTCCCCGAAGATTTGTGGTATGGTGTCAGCTTCGCGCCGGCAACGAAGTCGCCGCTCAAGCTCCAGTCCGGCAAAGAATACACCGTCACCTTCGACGTGCGCGGCGATGACCGGTGGAATTGCGCCGGGCAGGTTTTCGAGCGCGTGCCGCGCACCGTCATGATCAAAGGCGTCGGCGCGGGCAAGGTCTCGGCCTCGGTGAATGCGGAATCGCAGTGGCTGACCTGCCGCGTCAGCATGATCGCGCCGGCGAAGCCGGAGGCGGGACTGGCGTTCGGCGTCTCCGAGCAGATTGGCCGCACCGAGCTCCGCAACCTCCAGCTCGTTGAAGGCGGTTGCGAGCGCTGGTCGCGCGATTTTGAACACGGCAAGATTTTGCTGAACATGACCCGGCATCCGTGGAAGCTCGATGTCGGCAAAGGCTATCGCCGGCTCAAAGGCTCGCAATGTCCCGACGTGAACACCGGCGCGAAAGTGGACGGCACAATCGTCGTTCCGGCGTGGGACGCGGTGTTTCTGACGCGCGACTAGCACCGTTTTCTTGTGTCCATATTTTGCACCTACAGGCTCGTCGATTTGGACACGTTCCCAAATTCATAGTCATAATCCGGCAAAAACTGGGTTGAAATCAGCCCGCAACACCTAATTTATTGCTAGGCACCTTCCGTCAATCGGCCTATGTTCGGTTTTGAAACCGGCTTGGCATCCCCTCTGCTAAGACGGTGATGCGGTTTGCAGTGGGCAATCGAGTGAACACAAGTCGTAATAATAATAACCCGCCCACTGCAGCGTGTTCACACCGCAACAGAAAGAAAGAAACAGCATGAAAACCAATACCACCCGCCAAGCCGGCTTCACGCTCGTGGAAATCATGATCGTGGTCGCCATCATCGGTCTGTTGGCCGCCATCGCCATCCCGAACTTCGTTCGGGCGCGCAACACGGCCCAGAAAAACTCCTGCATCAACAACCTCCGCCAGATTGAGGCTGCCAAGCAGCAATGGGCGCTGGAAAACAAGAAACAAGACACCGACTCCCCCGGATCGGACGATGTGAAAAACTACATCAAGAACAACGCGTATCCGACCTGCCCCGCCTCCGGCACATACACCATCGGCAACGTGAAGACCGAAGTCACCTGCGATCAGACCGGCCACGTGTTGCCTGCTCCGTGATATTCCGTTTGTAACTATCAAGCCCGGGGCGCAAGCCTCGGGCTTTTTGTTTTATCCGGAAGTTCAGTTTGCCGTCTGGTTGGCACTTCCACCTGTCCCAATCCGCCACATCGCCCGGATGCCAAACAAGACACATCGTCCTGCGAACCGGAAAACCGGTTGTTTTGGCTGATTCCGGCGTTTTAATCACTTCTGCCCGGCCCACCCGATAAATCCTCTTGGCATTGGCATCAGGCGTGCTAGAAACAGAGTGCGGTTCGCAGCGGGCAATCTGTGAACACAAAGATGCAATAATAAATAACCCGCCCGCTGCAGTGTTCACGCCGCAAACGAAAGAACGACAGTATGAAAATAAACACCTCCCGCCAGGCTGGCTTCACGCTCGTGGAAATCATGATCGTGGTCGCCATCATCGGTCTGTTGGCCGCCATCGCCATCCCGAACTTCGTTCGGGCGCGTAACACGGCCCAGAAAAACTCCTGCATCAACAACCTCCGCCAGATTGACGGAGCCAAACAGCAATGGGCGCTGGAAAACAAGCAGACAGACACTGCCGTCGCCACTTCGGATGACGTCAAAGTCTATCTGAAGAACAACGCGTATCCGCACTGCCCGGCCAGCGGCACCTACACCATCAATGCGGTCAATGCCGACCCGACCTGCAGCTCGTCAGGCCACGTCCTGCCGACTCCGTAATTCCTGATTCACTCACCCCGCCCGCAACCGCAAGGCTGCGGGCGGTTTTGCTTTCCGCCCGGCCGGTTGGCCGACTTCGCAGTTGCGGGCGATGAAAACCATTGCTAGTGTTCGCCCACACAACCAAGAGAGACGCCATGAGCCAACACCTCGCAGTCCGCAAAACCTACAAACTTTTCATCGGCGGCAAATTCCCGCGCAGCGAAAGCGGCCGCTACCTGCCCGCCGCGTCCGCCAAAGGCGAACACCTCGACAACTACGCCCACGCCTCGCGCAAGGACTTCCGCGATGCCGCCGCCGCCGCCCGCGCCGCCTTCGGCAACTGGAGCAAGGCCTCCGCCTACAACCGCGGCCAAATTCTCTACCGCGCCGCCGAGATGCTCCAAAACCGTGCCGCCGAACTCGTCACCGAAGTCGCCCGCTCCACCGGCGCGACCACCGCCGTCGCCAAACGCGAAGTCACCGCCGCCATCGACCGCCTCGTGCACAACGCCGGCTGGACCGATAAATTCACCCAGATTTTCGGCAGCGTGAA
>JAPLTZ010000327.1 GCA_026397895.1 Verrucomicrobiota bacterium
AACAATTACTCCGGCGGAACCACTCTTGCCGGCGGCACGCTTGGGCTGGGGAACGCGGCGGCGCTCGGCACCGGTCCGCTGACGAACACCGGCGGCAGCTTGACTATACAAGCCTGCTGAGAAGGCCGAAAGAGGGCTAAACAGCCAGAAAGAAGCCTAAACACGGGGGTTTTATGCAGAGAGCGCCGGTTTCAGAAGCCCACCCCGCCAGAAGGCCCGTTTTGAAATGGTTTAACCCCTGTTCAGGCACGCGTAATGGACGTTTAACGAGGGGCTTCATAGGCGTTAATTCCGATCCAGGGCAACTGGGAAATAGATCAACATTGCCCCGTTCTTCCGACACCAAGCCACAGCAGCTTCAGCGGTGGCCAACTTCAGCGGTTTTTCCGAGCGCCGGCCAGCGCGATTTGTGAGGAGCATGGAGACCGGATTCCCCTCGTTGCAAAAGACGATTTTGGTTTGACCGGCAAAGTCTGGCGGCGTAAAGCCTTCGTGCGGCTTGCTCATAGGAGTTAGAGTCCTGTGCGTTTGTCGCGGCCTGCTCGTGTTCTAGCACGGGCAGGCCACTTTTTTAATGGTTTAGAACGGGCATTCCACTTCCACCGTGATGCCCGCTCCGAGTTCAGAATCCGCGCAGCTTGCCGGCTCAAGTTCGCAGTCGAAATCCGCCCAATTCTCCGGCTCAACCGGCTGGCGGAATGGAATGGTGCGCTTCCCTTGGCATTGGGCGCAATCACACCACGCGCCGGCAACAATCTTCATCTCGTGGATCGTGAGCGCCTCGGCCTGTTCCAGGTGCTTCCACGCCGGAGCAAAAATGTTCTCATTCCGCTTCTGATTCACGATCCGGCCCAACGTCATCACGAGCTGGTCGAGCTGGCTGGATTGCGGGCGTTTTTTGACCAGTTCGGCGGTCAGGTCGCGGATCGTCACGGGATGGATGCCCTGCCCGTGGTTGAACTTGTCGTTGATGATGGCCGCGACATACGCGCGCGGACGCTCATGGAAGAGCGCCAGGCACTTGATCTGGTCGCGGACGACATCCCGCAGCCGGCGCGCGCGCCCGATCTCTGGGCGGCCCACCTCGGAGGTCTGTTTGAGATTGTCAGCCAACATGCCCAGGCACGATTTAACCCGGTCAACATCCTCCCGATTATCCAGGTCATTGGTGGACGCCAGCCAACGGGCCGGCTGCCGGTCGGAATGGATGGCTTCGAGCAGCTCGATCTGAGAGGGATTTTTGAGACTCACGGCCCACGCGCAAACTAACAACCGAAGATCGCGGTCAGACACTTTCCAACCCTGCGCCCGGCAGGCCGCTGGCCACCAATCCGCCTGAAGTGCGATGCGCTGTTTCGGTGTCATGGAAATTTGACCAGGTAAATGACCTTCTTCATCCGCTTGAGCGAGCGTTCGACATTCTCCGCGCAGCTCTGGCAGTAGCGGAATCCATTCTGCCGCTGCCACACAGCCGGCGCGTTGCATGGCGTGCCCGCGATCAGAAACTGACAGCCGGTTGGATCGGCTTCCGGCCCTGTCACCGGTTTCAACTCCGCCAACGGCCACGGCATCTTGATCTCCGGCTCGTGGCCATACTTCATGCGCATCTTGTCAGTGGCCACGCGCCGGCCCTCCGTGAACCATTTCACTGCTCCGCCAGCCGAGGCGAAATTGACCAGAAATTCCTCTTCCCACGCCGACGTAACCAACTGGCTTTTGTTAAGCCGGGTCAAAAAATCGGCCCGCTGCTGATCGGTGATGGAAGAGTTCGGGATCATGCTCATTTCAACAGCGACGCCAAGCCCTTGGCGCGGGTGGTGTATTTATCGAGTTCACCGAGGCAAACGGCTTTCATCGTGGCCAACTTCGTGCCCTGCGGGAAAATGCTGGTGGCCGAAACCTTCAGCGACTCCTGCCCGAAAATCTTAACGACGCGCTTCGCTTGCGCCGCGTTCCATTTGACCAGGGCAATCAACTCCGCCTGGCTGATGGCGATGGTGAAAGGCCGTTCGGTTGTAATCGGGTCGCTCATATCTCGTAATCGCTTTCCACCGCAGTTGAACTCATGAAGGTCTGCTCGAAGCTGTCTCCCGTCGTGAGCCGGTGGATAAAGCAAAACAGAATGGCCATCGCCAGACCACGCGGCATGGTTTTGGAACGGTCCCATGCCGCCAGTTCGACGTTGGCCACCTTGAATAGTTTTTTTGAACTCATAAACACAACGTGAGCTGCGGATTGACTTCAGGAATGATGGTGAAAGCCCGCCGCTCGCAGCGGCGGAACACCTGCCCGCCGGCATCTTCCGCGACGACTTCGATGAGCTGCTGCCGGCGCATCCGCTCGATCACGTCGGCGACCTGGTGTTCGTTGGGATGCAGGCCGGGGTAGAGTTGCCGCAATGAGTTCTCGATCTGCCGGGTGCTGAACTCGCCCGGCCAGGCGAACACGATCCGGCGCACCGCGCCGGCCACGCCGCCCAGCCGGCAGATCAACACAGCGAGATACACCCGCCAATAACTCTGTAACGTGGCCGCGTTCATGACTGCACCTCCGGCGACAAATGAACAAATTCCTTCCGGGTTTTCCCGAAATGTTTAGCGGCACAGGCTTCACAGAAATAGAAGCCGCAGTAGAGGCATTTAATTGCTTTCCAAAGCGGAATTTCCAATCCGTGATCGGCATAATCTCCGCAGCGATTCGGGAATGCTCCAAGACATTTCACCGTGGCAGTGCTTCGTGTGACGGTCGCCAATTGACTGGCGAGCCGCGCTCGAATCGTGCCCTTTTTCTCTTCGTAATCGTCGGGTGTCATGACTTCTTGGCCGGCCAGAGTTTGAAGTGGGTTTCGATCAACGTGAGCGCGGCCTCGTATTCCACCGCGTGGACGTTGTCGCCGTGTGTGGTTTTCAGCTTGGCTTTGAACTCATCCACCGAGCCGAAGAAGCAACCCGTGGTCAGCCGAATGCCCTTGTCCGTCGAAAACGCTAGCAGCATCCGGCCATCCGACCCCAATCCGCCGACTTGTAAGAACGGTCTCGGACTGTCGGAAATTTTTTCACCACCAGGCAACTTTGCGTAGCTCAGGACGGCGGAGCGCAGGACGGCGTAGCTCAGGACGGCGGAGCGCAGGACGGCGTAGCTCAGGACGGCGTAGCTCAGGACGGCGGAGCG
>JAPLTZ010000333.1 GCA_026397895.1 Verrucomicrobiota bacterium
TAATTTTTACGGCGGTAATGGCATTATCGGGGATGGTGGACTGGCGTTGGGACGAACCAGCGGCTTGCAAGATGATGCCGAAAGAACCAAAAGAAGTCATGCCCGCCATCAAGGCAAAGCCAACGTGGTGTTTTGCGACGGCCATGTGGAATCGCCGACGCTGCAATTCCTTTTTGAAGACACCAGCGAAGCCGCCTTGCGCCGCTGGAACCGCGACCACCAACCCCACCGCGAACGGCTCGCGCAATGATTCCGCCGGCGGCGCGCGTCGGTTCGCGTCCGCAGCAGATCGCATGGTTGCGAGGCCAGGCAGCTTTCGGAACGAATCAACTTGCCCTTCGGCGAGCTTCGGGCAAAATCCAAACAGTGTTGGTTTCGGCAAATGGATTGGTTCGGGGCGTAGCTTAGCCTGGTAGCGCGCTTGTTTCGGGTACAAGAGGTCGCAGGTTCGAATCCTGTCGCCCCGACCATTTTCAAAGTGTCTTCAAGGGAGTCATGGTTTCTGGAGTCCTAAAGCGGAAGCATTCCCCGTCGCAATCCCGGCAGGCGGGGTGGCTGCGAAAATCCCCATGGTTTCTCAAATTAAAAGCGGCAGGCCGGCGCTGTAGCCGTTGCCGACTTCATTCTGCCTGGAAAGCATAACCATAATTGGCGATATGGTGACCCCGGCTTTTCTGAAACACTTTGGCTGAATCATTTTATGAAAATCCTGCCCAAATTCATTTTTGCCTTTGCCGCCGCAGTATTTGTCGGGCCTGTCACGGGCGCGCCGCCGGCAAAAATTTCCGTGGCGGTGGATCGGCTCGGCCATAAAATATCGCCGACTTTGTGGGGAATTTTCTTCGAGGACATCAATCTGTCCGCCGACGGCGGGATTTACCCGGAGCTGGTGCGCAACCGCTCGTTCGAGGACGCCGAAACGCCGGAGAGCTGGACGTTTTCCGGCGGCGGCAGCGGCCGGAGCGAGGCGGCGGTCATCGCGGCGGACGTGCAGGGCAAACCGGCCGTGCCGCCGCTGAATGCGTTCAACCGCAAATCGCTCCGCGTGAAAGCAGCCGGGGCGTTCACGCTTGGCAATGAAGGTTACTGGGGCATGAACATCGCCGCCGGCGACGGCTACACGCTGATGGGCGCGGACGGAAAAGTGCTGGCCGGCGGCGACGTTTCCGGCATCGGCGGCAGATGGGAATACCACACGCTGGATTTGACCGCGACCGGCGGCGACCCGAAGGCGAAGCTGGAGATTTCCGGCGACAGCAAGGGCGTTCTGTTCCTCGACATGGTTTCGCTCCTGCCGAAAAAAACGTGGAAGGATCACGGTCTGCGGGTGGACCTAGCGGAATCGCTCGCCGGATTGCAGCCGAAACTTTTCCGTTTCCCCGGCGGCTGCTGGGTGGAGGGCGACGACTTTGCGCACATGAACCATTGGAAGGACACCATCGGCAACATTGATACGCGCACGCCGCTCTGGAATATCTGGAAGTATTACGCCACGCAGGGCCTCGGCTACCACGAATACCTCCAGCTCGCCGAAGACCTCGGCGCCGAGCCGCTGTTCTGCATCAACGTCGGCATGGCGCACAAGGAAATCATCCCGCTGGACCGCATGGCGCAGTGGGTGCAGGACGCGCTCGACGCGATCGAATACGCCAACGGCCCGACGAATTCCGTCTGGGGCGGAATGCGCGCCGCCGCCGGCCATCCCGCGCCGTTCAATTTGAAATACCTGGAAATCGGCAACGAAAACGGCGACGCGGCCTACCGCGAACGCTGGCCGTTATTCGTGAATCCGATTCACGCAAAGTATCCCGAAATCAAATTCGTCGCCGACCACTGGCACGGCGGTTATCCGGGCACGCCCAAGGCCGACATCGTGGACGAGCACTTCTACAACTCGCCCGAGTGGTTCATGCGCAACGCGGGCTACTTCGACAAATACGACCGCACCGGCCCGAAGATTTTCGTCGGTGAATACGCCGTCACGCGCAACTGCGGCCTCGGCAACCTGCGCGGCGCGATCGGCGAAGCGGCGTTCATGA
>JAPLTZ010000294.1:0-2241 GCA_026397895.1 Verrucomicrobiota bacterium
GTCGCCGGTGATGGGCGGAAGCTCCTTCGCCTTTTCTTCCCAGGGCCGGCAGATGCCAGGCTTGATGCGCGGCGCGGCATGGCCGGTGAGGCCGGTGAGGTTTGAAATGTCCGCGCCATCGCAGGGCCGGAGCAAAGGTGCGTTGCCGGAAGCCTGATTCGAGCCGGCGGAATAGACGCCGTATTCGCGGGTGAAATCCGTCAGTGCCCGGAGATTTTCGGTGCTGGTGTCGTTCTGCATGATCGCGCCCGAGTCCATGATGTAACCGCCGTCCTGCGCCACGCCGTCAATCACCTTCTTGCAGTAGGCGCGGACTTCCTCGGGCTTGCCGTAGCTGAGCAGCACGTTTGGAATGCCGCCGCTCAGGGCGAATTTGTGATGCAGTTTCTGGTGCGCGAGGAAAATGTCACCCCGATCCACATGGAAAATTATGCTGCGCTCGGGCAGCGTCGCGAAGTCGTCGAGGTGATAATCCCATTTGCCCTCGGCGTAGAACATCGTCTGGTGGCCGTGCTTCCAGAATTCCTCGATGCACGGCTTGAGCGTGGCCCAGTAGTGCGAGTGGAAGGTCTTGGGGTTGATGAACGGCACACAGCCCCGGTGCATCCAGAAGCCGATGGGCACTTCCTTCGCAGCGTCGGCGGTGGCGAGGCCGACGTGCGTGAGGTGCGGCATGAGCGCCTCGCAGGCCTTGAGCACTTTTTCCGGTTGCGTCGTCATGTCCTCGGTCAGGCCGAGGTAGCCGCGCAGTTTGTCCGCGATGATGTCGAACGGCGCTTTGAAAATGCCGCCGATGGCGGAAACCGCGCCGCACTCGTCGCGCAGCCGTTGCACTTGCGGGCCGAACGCGTTGAAATAAACCATCATCGCCATCGAACTTTTGACGAGGGCGAGGTTGTTGCGGTAGGTCGCCGGCTCGCCGATGCGCGCGACCTCGGTGGAAACGCGCGGCAGCCAGACGTTATAGAGAAAGCCCGTGGGGTCATCAATCAGCGCGTCGTATTCGTCCTCGCGCATGAATGCCTCCTCCTCGGGCGGCTCGATGTAGTTGAAGGCCGTGGTGTGCGGAATGCCGATGCAGGGGATGCCGTAATACCGCAGCCCCGCCGCCTGCGCGAGGCCGGTCCAAAGATAGACCATGTTGGGCACGACGGCGTCCCAATCGAATTCCTTCGCGCACTTCACCGCCGCCTCGAACGCGTGATTGTAATCGTGCACCACCTGCTGGCAGGTCATGCCGGCGTATTTCGCCGTGAACTCCGCGACGAACGGGCGGATGGGAATTTTGTCCGGCTTTTCGTTGCGCAACGCTGTGAGGTAACGCGCGCGCCGTTCTTGGTAGAGTTTTTGGACGGGTATCAGCGGGGCAGTTTTCATTTGCCTGCGGCTTCGCGCCAATTTTTCCAAGTCTTCATCGAGCGCGTGAGATGCCCGCGCGCGTCGCCGGGGATGCTGAAGCACATCAGACCGACCGGGCCGGAGTAGCCGATCTCGCGCAGCGTCGCCAGCAACCGGCGGTTGTCGAAATCGCCTTCGTCGAGCGGGCGAATCAAGCCGGTCGTCCACGTCTTCGCGCCGATGGTCGCGCCATTGATGGCCACGCAGAAAAGTTTGGCAGCATTCTCGCGCAGCAACGGGCGATAATCTTTGTCGCCTTCCGCTTTGAGCCAGTGCTGGACGTTGAAATTGAATCCAACCTGCGGGTGGTTGACTTTTTTGGCGACTTCCAAAATGAACGGAATTCTTTCCGCCCAGAAGCCGTCGTGGTGATAGATGGAAATGCGCACGCCGGCTGCGGCGGCGATGTCGCCCAACTCCCGCAACGCCTTCACGGCGGTTTCCATGCCCTGCGGGTCGCCGGATTTCAGGCCCATGATCAACACGCAGACGGTGACCGGCCGGCCCTTGAGCTTGCGGATGGTTTCCGGCAAGGCGGAATTGTAGGCCGGGCCTTTGGCGGGATTCACGTTCATCATCGCCCACGCCATGCGCAACGGCAGCCCGGCGTCGTCCAGTGCCTTCAGGTCGAGCCCGTCGCCCGGCTTCAAGCTCCAGCCGATGCCGTCAAAGCCTAGTTCGCGCAACAGCTTCGCCTGCTCGGCGAGCGGGCGGGGCTTGAGTCCGGGCACGCCGACTTCCACGCAGTAGGCGTAAAGTTCCGGCCACGCCGAACTGACCGGCGGCTGACTCGCGCGGCACGACATTGTCGTGAGCGGGAGCAGCGCGAGCAGAGAGCACAGA
>JAPLTZ010000294.1:2265-7864 GCA_026397895.1 Verrucomicrobiota bacterium
ATTTAGTGTGCCGCGCGGCGGCTTCGCGGCCGAGGATGCACGTCAGGCAACTGTCCGCGGCGCGAGTGACGGTGTCGTTGGCGAACTGGCTTTGGGTGATGTTGTCGTAGAACGCTGCGATGTTGCGTTTCGCGCCGTTGAGGTAAAGGTTTTCCGCCTTGCCGGCCATGGGATTTTCGCTGCCGCGCAAAATGGATTTGCCGAAATAGCAAAGTTCCGCGTAGGCGTCCTGCCCATAGAGCTTGGCGGTCAAAACCGTGTCAGCCGAGTTGTGCACTCCTTGGGCCGAGTGATTGTGCACCAGGCCATCGGCGTATTCATACACGAGCGAACAGACGTCGCGGTTGTCGCCGTGGTGATTGTGCCGGCAAATCCGCGATGCGCCCGTCGCCGACACGGGGCTCTGCCCCAGCACCCACAACGCCGCGTCCACGGCGTGGATGTCGTAGCTCAGGATGGTGTCGCCGCCGAGCGCGACGTCGTTGCACCAGATCAGATTTTGCAGGCGGCTTTCAATCGTGGCCGTCTTTGGCGGATCAGGCAGGTGATTTTGAAAACCGATGGTCTCCACCCACGCCATCTTGCCCAGCGCCCCGGCAAGGATGCGTTTGCGGATCTCGATGAGCACCGGGTCGGTAGGCATCTGGTAATCCACGAGAAAACTGCGCTGCTTGGCCGTGGCCTGCCGACCGCATTCCAAAATGGTGAGCGCTCCCGGCACGTCCACCGCCACCGGCTTGGCCATGTAAACGTGCAGCCCGGCGGCCACCGCCGCCTTGGCGTATTCCGGGAAAAAATAGGGCGGCAATTCCAGCAGGATGGCTTCGACGCCGCTTTCGATGACCTTCTGGCAGCTCGACAAGCCGGAGAAACAGCGTTCTGCCGGCACGCCCAGCTCCTGACCTTTGGCCTTGGCCACTTCGGGAAAATAATCGCCCGCCGCGTGGAACTCAAAGCCGCCATGATCCCGGAACAATTTCGCGATCCAGAAGCCGCGCCTGCCGCAGCCCACCGTGCCGAGCTTGACCTTGCGGGTGATTTTCGGAATCGGCAGCGCGTTGGTGGCGGCGGACGATTCTGCTGCGCCGCTGGGAAGCGAGCCGAGCATCGTCCCGACGGCTGTCGCCATCAACGAACCGCCGATGAAATCCCGGCGGTTGATGCCGGGCCTGCGAGCTTGGTCTGATTGCATGGTTTTGAGTGTTGATTGCTTGGTGTTGAAAAAACTACCAGCTTGGGCCAAGCTCGTCGTGCAACATCCTTCACTGAAAAATATTTAACATGCGTCGGCCCATCTACCAGGAGCACGGCAAGACCTATCAGGCGGCGAACTGCGCCCTGCTGGTGCAGGCCCCCGCGCGCGGGCGCGTGCAGTTGACGGCGCTCGCGCGCGGCCAGTATCCGGGCAAAAAGCTGGATCGCCGCGCGCTGCCCGGCGTCAAGACCGTGGGCTTCTGGGACGCGCATTGCGCGCAGGATTGGGGCTTGGACTGGCATCATAACGAAGGCATCGAGCTGACTTTCCTCGAACGCGGCGGCATCGCGTACGCCGTGGACAACCGCCGCTGCCGCCTGCGCCCGGACGACCTGACCGTGGCGCGCCCGTGGCAGCGCCATCGCGTCGGCGACCCGAACATCGGCGCGGGCCGCTTGCACTGGCTCATCCTCGATGTCGGTGTGCGGCGGCCGCATCAACCCTGGCAATGGCCGTCGTGGCTGGTGCTGACCGAAAAAGATTTGCGGGAGCTGACCGACGGCCTGCGGAAAAACGAGCGGCCCGTCTGGCGCGCGACGCCGGAAATCCGCCACTGCTTTCAGCGCATCGCCGCCGCCGTGGAAACCGACCGCGCCGGCAGCAACATCTCCCGCCTCGCCGTTTTGCTCAACGACCTGTTGGTGCTGGTGCTGGAGATGTTCCGCCAGCAGCAGATCAAACTCGACGCCTCGCTCGCCAGCACCGGACGCACGGTGGAATTGTTCTGGGCCGATCTCCGGAAGAACCTCGACCACCTCGCGACGGCGTGGACGGTGGAATCCATGGCGCGCCAGTGCGGGCTGGGCGTGACGCACTTCATCCATTATTCCAAACAGCTCACCAACACGACACCCATCCTGCACCTGAACCAATGCCGGCTGGAAGCGGCGGCGCGGATGCTGAAAGCAAATCCCCAACGCAGCGTGCTCGAGGTCACGATGGCGTGCGGTTTCAACTCCAGCCAATACTTCGCCACGCTCTTCCGCCGGCAGTTCGGCAAGACGCCGCGGGATTACCGGCAGGGTTAATTTCTTTCTGGAGCTTTCGCCGGCTGTTTCTGCAGCCACCGCGCGGCAACGTCATCAAACCATGCGTCGTATTGCTTCTGAAGTTTGCCGACGATGTCGGGATGCGCGGCGGCCAAATCCTTCGTCTCGCCCGGATCGGCGGCGACATCGTAAAGCTCGTAGCGCGCCGGGCCGTCCATGCTGCGTTCGCCCCGGCCCTGCGCGCGGCAAAGCGCGGCGTAGCTGTCGCGGATGTGCTGCTGCGCCGGCGCATCCATCCCGCAAGGCTGAACGAGCTTCCATTTCTCGGTGAGCGCCGTGAAGGCGTGTCCATGTCGCGGCACTTGCCCGCTGTCCCACTGGAAAAAGAGCGTGCGGTCAGGCCAGTTCGCCACAGGATTTTTCAGCAACGGCAGGAGGCTTGCGCCGTCCAACTTCGGCCCGGAGGTCGCGCCGACGCCACACGCTTCGAGCGCCGTCGGCAGCACGTCAATGTGCGCCGCGAGCCGCGTCATTTTCGCCGGACTCGGAAAGCCGCCGGGCCAGCGCATGAAGCACGGCACGCGGATGCCGTTCTCAAAGACCGTGCCTTTCATGCCCTGCATGCCGGCCATGTAGCGCTCCTTTGGATTGGTGGACTCGGAAGCCGGGCCGTTGTCGGACGTGAAGATGAGCAAAGTATTTTCTTCCAGCCCCAGCTCTTTCAGCGCGGCGCGCAGCCGGCCGAAATTGTTGTCCACGCTGCGGATCATCCCGTAAGTCTTCTTGGTGGTTTCACCGAGGCCGAGCGCGTCGTATTCGGCGGCCAGTTCGGGCGCGACTTTCAACGGCGCGTGGATGAGATTCGCCGGCAGATAAATGAAGAACGGCTTCGCGCGGTTCTTTTTCACGAACGCGATGGCCGCGTCGGTGAAGATGTCCATGCAATAGCCGGTGACTTTTTCCTTCACGCCGTTGTGCAGCAGTTCGGGATTGAAATACTGCCGCAACGCCGCGCCGGGAAAGCTCAACGCCTCGTCGAAGCCCTGCGCGTTCGGGCTGCGCCCGCCTTCCTCACCGAGATGCCACTTGCCGAAAATGCCCGTGGCGTAGCCCGCCGCACGCAACCGCTCGGCCACCGTGACCTCGGCGGCGTCCATCAGCGTGGCCGGGCCGAATACATCGGCCACGCCGGTGCGGAAATTGTAGCGGCCCGTCATCAGCGAGGCGCGCGTCGGCGAACAGACGGGGCTGACGTGGAATTGCGTCAGCTCGGTCGCCTCGCGCGCGAAGGCGTCCACGTTCGGCGTCTTGACCTGCGGATTGCCGTGGCAGGCGATGTCGCCGTAGCCGAGGTCGTCCACAAGGAAGACGATGACGTTGGGCCGGGCTTTCGCAGCGGGCGCGGCAGCGAAGGCGGTGACGCCGAGAACGGCGAGGGCGCAGCAGAGGGCGAGAATGGTTTTCATGAATTGATGATTTCTACCTTGCCTGCTTTGGCCGCCAGCGTCGTTCAACATTCTTCAGTGAAATATTTTCAACGTCGGGCGGCGGTCACTTCACGTTCTTGAAATAGTCGTCGTCGAACGGCCAGACGCGGAAGCTGGCGAAACGCAGCAGCGTCGAGCCCATCGGCACGAGCTTGGTTTCCTTGTGGAAATCCTCGTTGCGGTTGTAGGTGTGCATCTCGCCGACGAGGGTGAGGGGCGGCTCGGCCCACGGGTTGAGCTCGTTGCCCTTGGGGTCGCGCTTGAGCGCGAAGCCGCAGTCTTTTTTGGCGGTGTCGAGGTAGAGGCCGGAGATGTTGTAGGCGGTGTTGGGGATGACGTTGTATTCCTGAAAGCCGGGCACGCTGAATTCCTGCACGGTGAGAGGAACGAGTTTGCCGGGCCAAGATTGGACGTAGAGGAGCGGGCCGCGGAAGACACAGGCGTCGCCGGCAGGTTGCGCCGCGGCGATGATGGGGTTGTCGAAGGCGACGGTGATCTTGTCGCCGGTCTGCCAAGTCTTGGTGACGGTGCGCACGCCGTCGCCGTCGGTGATGGTCGCGCCGGGCGCGGAGATGTTCGCGCGGCTCGACCAGCCGGGCACGCGGATGGTGATGGGGAAATTCACGGGCGACGCGGCGGTTACGGTCAAGGTGATGATGTCGGAGAACGGATAGGTGGTTCTTTCCTCAATGGTGATAGGCACGCCTTTGATGGTGGTCTTCACGCTGCACGGGCCGAAAAGCAGCGCGGCGAGGCCGTCGTCCTTGGCGGTTTTCATCCACATGGCGCTGGTGTAGTAGGGAAGGATTTTCACGGAGTTGGCGGAACAGCACGCGCCGCCGACGTCGTGGGCGGGAGAGTATTTGTGGCGTTTCTTGCCGGCGTAGGGAATGTCGAAATCCTCGACGGCTTCGGGCAGCGTGGCGGAGGAGAGGTAGGCGATGCATTTGCCGTCGGGGAAGCGCGCGCCCTGGGCGGCATTGAAGACGGCGCGCTCGGTGAGGTCGGCGTATTTGGACTGGCCGGTTTTTTGGAGGGCGGACTCGAGGCTCGTGGCGAGTTCGGTGGTGGTGCAATATTCGTAGGGCTGGCTGGCGAGGGGAAGATGATTCATCACGCCCTCGTCGCCAGCGCAGGAGCCGGCGGGCGTGATGTGCTTTTGCACCTTGGCGAAGGCGTTGGCGGCGGCCTGCGGGTAGGGCTTGCGGCCGTCGGCGTAGGCGAGGAAGAGCGGGACGCGGAGATTTTCAACCGTGTGAACGGCGTGCCAGAAGTAAGGATATTTTTCATTCAGGACGTGCGGGAGTTGGAGGTCCATTTCCTCCACGTCGCCGGAGCTGGAAAAATCCTCGTAGAGGAAGGCGGCGAAATCCACATACGCGCGGTCGCCGGTGAGGCGGTGCAGCCATTCGAGCACGTCCACGAACATCAGGGCGTGGCCGTTGACGGTGCGGTCGCGGCCTTTTTTCTGCATCCCCCGCTCGGCGTCGGTGAGATGGAAGGGGCTGTTCGCCGGGCCGTATTGGGACATGGTGATCTGGGTGGCCTTGATGACGGCATCGAGGATTTTTTTGTCGCCGGTCAGTTCGTAGTAGGCGAGCAAGGCGACGTAGATGCGGCTTTGCATCCAGAATTCGCAGGTGATGCGGTTTTGGTAGCGCTTGGCGGCGGGATAATTGCCGATGTAGCCGTCGCTGTCGCGCGCGGCGAGCAGGTCGCGGACGAAATCATCCGCCTGTTTCTTCGCGCTGGGCACGCCGGAGAGATAGGCCATGCGGATGAAGCCATCGAGCCAGTTGCCGCCCATCTCGCCGGCGGCGAGGTGGCTGTCCTTCTTGATCCACGAGACGCTGCCGAATTGGGGCCGC
>JAPLTZ010000253.1:0-5074 GCA_026397895.1 Verrucomicrobiota bacterium
GCTCGCCACCGGCAGCGACGTCGTCCTCATCGGCTGCGGCGTGCTGGTGAACAAAGCCATCGAAGCCGGCAAGCTGCTCGCGGCGCAGGGCGTGAAGGCCACCGTCATCAGCAACCCGTTCGTCAACCGCGTGGACCTCGGCACCATCGGCGCGGCGGTGAAGGCGTGCGGCGGCAAGGTCGTGACCATCGAGGATCACCAGGTCATCGGCGGCATGGGCGCGCAGGTTTCGCACGCGCTCTCCAACGCCGGCATCGCGCACACGCTCAAGTCGCTGGGCATCCCCGGCGAATTCGGCCAGAGCGCGTATCTCGCCGAACAGCTCTACGAACGCCACGGCCTGACCGCGCCGAAGATGGCGGCGGCGGCGCTGGCGTTGCTGGGGAAATAACGACCGGGTTTCAGGACTGGCAGGGGCGGTGACCCGTGGGTTCCCGCCGCTGACGGTCCCGTTTGACCCGTTCCCGGTTGCCGGGATGACCAAAACGGTTCCGAAAGACCCATTCCGGCAGACCAGAGCGCCGTCTTCGGTCCCGAAAACCCCGTTCCGCCAAGCCGGGAGGCCACAAACGGTCCCGCCGACCCCATTCCGGCAGGCGGGAATGCCATTTTCGGTTCCGCCAACCCCATTCTGGCAAAGGAAAGTGCCTCTTTCGGTCCCGAAAACCCCATCCCGCCAAAGAAAACCCCCACTTTCGGTTCCGAAAATCTCATTCCGGCAAAGAAAAGTGAGACTTTCGGTCACACTTGCCCGCCAATTTTCGAGGAAAACCCCATCTTTTCTCCAAAATGCCTCAAAAACATCAAAAACAGGGGGTGACCTTTGCCCGCCGGCAGCGGCAGTCCAAAAACAGTATGGCCGCACGACTTTCGCCGCGCGGCCACACCAAACAACCAATGGACAGACTTGCTTCCCAGCCTTGCCGGTTTATGGACAAGTCGCGTTGGACAGATGGAAGAACAACTGCGTGCCGGTGATCGAGTAATTGTAAGGGCTGGCCGAACCGCAGATGGGCGTCCACGGCCCGCGGATGTCGGAGGCGTATTCCAAGTGGTAAGCCGCATCAGTCCATGACAGCGCGACATTGGCGCCGCTCGGCGCGATGCCCAGCGCGGGAGCTGATGGCGGCGGGGCCACACCGGTCACAGCATCGTAGGAGGTGCCGACGACGAGATTATCGAAGAACAGTTTGCTCATGCCGCTGTTCTGCCGCAGCGCGTAGGAAACAATATTGACGGCGTTGCTGACCGCCACGCCGTCCGTTGCCGTCACGCTGGTGTCGGCTTTGCTCGTCGGGTCAACCCAGATGGTAGAAACGCCGTTCGACAAGACCAGCCGCGTGATGATCGTGTAGGTGGTGTTGTAAGCCAGATCGCGCGGGAACAATCCGAGGTTGGAGAATCCGGGAGAGTTGGTGGCTTCGCTGCCGTTGCCGATGCCGAGACGGACGATTCCGGATGCGTTGGTATAAACCCAGACGCGGGCGCGGAAGCCGAAGGCATCGTCCTTGAAGTGCGCGAAGTAGGAGCCGTTGGCCGTCGGCGTTTCGGTGCTGCTGAAGCTGACGGTGAATTTGCTGTAAAGCTCGCCGGGGTTGTTCGTGGAATAAGGCTGGCCAATCAGCTTGGCGTTGACGTCTTCCGTCGCCACGCGGGAAAGGTAGGCAAATCCGCTGACCTCCTGCAAATCTCCCGCTGTTCCGCCATGATTTTGCCACAGACCGCCGGTGCTTGGAACCAGCGAACCGTCGGCATAGTCAAAGAAGTCATTGAAGACCACCGTCGGGAACGGCACCACCATCAGCGGGAAGGTGACGTTGGTCGTAAAGCTGCCATCGCTGCAAGTCAGGGTGACCACGCTGACACCCCTGGCCGAAGGCTGCGGGGCCAGCGTCGCCGTGCGGGAGTTGCCGGACGGACTGACGACGATGTTGCCGTCCGTCAGCACAGCGGCATTGCCGGAAGTTCCGGACGCGGAAGTGATGGGGGTCTGATTGTCAATAAAGCTGAACCCGACGATGACCGGCACGTTTGTGGTGGTGTGGGCCATTGCAATCGGGGTGATGGCGAAGCCTTGCACCGTGAGGTTGGCGACCGCGCTGGTGACCACGTTGGCGGAACTCGCGGAGTTGCCGATGACAACTTTGTAGGCTCCGGCATTCGTATGCATGATGTTGGTAAAGGTAATCATGGAATTGGTGGTGCCGGAAAAATTACCCCCGTTGCCGATGAGCTGATTATCCTTATACCATTGGTAGGTGAAGGGGGGCGTGCCAGAGGCAAGCGTGACCGACAAACTGGTGCTGGTGGCCACGTTCACAGTGCCTGATTGCGGGTCGGTTTGGATCACCGGGCCGGTGACGGGGGAGAACACGCGCGTGTAGGAAACGGTCAAATCATCAATGGCCACGGCATGGTCGTTGCCAGCGTCGTTGAGGTCGAGCCAGCGGATAAAAAATTCCTCGCCGGGCATGACCTTGACTCCAGTGATCTCAATATTGGAAAAAGTCACCCGGTTTGTGGATTGGTTACCGTCAAGCGCCGTAATGGTCGTAACGAGTGGGCCAACTGTTGGGGTAGTGAAATTTAGAGTAGGAAAAGACGTCCAAGCCAGCGTATTTGAGGCATCGGAGGTTGGGATGGGGAGGGCGCTGACTCGGTAAGAGAACGCCAATACCTGCGCGGTTAAGTTCCCGCCATTCCGCCATTGTTCACCGGTGTAGGAAACGAGGATGTTGGTCAAGTAATCTGACGTGTCGTTTACAAAGCGGACACCATAAACGAGACTTCCTGTTCCGCCGGAAGCGGCTGATCCAAGAGCGCGTTCAGTTACCGGGTTTACGCCAGCGACACCGAAGCTGTATATCGCACCAGTATTGCCAGAGCCGGTGCCAACAAGGTAAGTGGTTACTGTTCCCGGCGACGTTCCCCCCGCCTTGGAAGCATACCAACCCGGCAAGGTGGTGTTATCGGCCCAAGCGGGAGTGCCGGTGTTAGCCAGCGTATCGAAGTTCTGGGAATAGCTGGAGCCTGACGCACTGATAAGAACTTGGGCGTGGCTCGACGACACCATCAAGGCAACAGCCACTAGAGTTAGGAGGATTCTTTTCATGATTTTGATTTTGTTGGTTTGGTGAGTCTCTTGAAAATTATCAAAGCGGCGCGCCCGGAAACGGATACCAGTAAATTTCCCGGTCTTTGATCCACTCCAGGTTGGAATCATTGTCCTCTGCGACCGTCCGGCGAAAATCGTTGGATTTGACCAGCGACACATGTCCGTCTATGAAACCGAGGTTGGCACGATTATCGTGGCGGGGCTTTGTGTAAACCCCGGAGGATGAGGGGAAGGAATCTTCAGATGCTTCGGTGAAGGTTACCGTTTTGGTGGGCCTGATACACTGGCTTCGCTTGAAGGATGCAGCGCCGTTCGGGTCCATCCGGTTGTTAAACGCATACATGAAGAACGGATTGGCCACCGTAGGCGTGGCGGACAGATTGGTCACCGTGCTGGGACAGGCAAAAATAGTCTTATCCCCTTTCACCGGGGGTTTGCCCTGCGCGTAGAGATCCATGAGCCTGGGAGCGCTCATATAGGCGTTGGCGCTGTTATACCAAGCGTTGGTGTTGAAGCTTGTATCAATGCTGTTACCGGACGACCCCTCATACGGAAAAACCTCACCGTTGTCGTCTTCATACATAAAGAAGGCCACGCTCCACTGCTTGACATTGCTCATGCAGGAAATGGATTGCGCCTTGGCTTTGGCCTTGGCCAGTGCGGGCAGCAGCAATCCCGCCAGAATGGCGATGATGGCGATGACCACCAGCAACTCAATCAGGGTGAAGGCGCGTTGGAACATTGAAAAAGCCGGTTGTGACTTCGGAGCAACCGGCGCAGACAGGCAGGGTTTATGCATAGTAGTGAGACTTTCTGACTTCCTCTTTAACATACCAATCCTCTTTGTATAACAAGTTGGGCAAATCTACGCCCACTCCCCCGGAAAACGCAAGCGCTCGTTTTGAAACTTTCTGGTGACGGGTTTCGGGGAGGGACGGCATGTTGCCGTCCCCAAATGCCGTCCCCAAGTTTGGGGCGGCGGCACGCCACCCCTCCCCAATCTGCGTTCCTTCTGCGTCATCTGCGGATGGCCCCGCCCAAAAACCGCCTTGCCCGCGCCGCCCGCCGCGTTACGCTGGCCGCGTGCCAGCCGGAAAATTCAGCGCCCTCAGCGAATCGCCCACGCGCCTCCTGCGCCGCGCCCCCTCGCCCAAGTCCTACACGGACCGGCTGGCGCGGGCGTTGTTCCGCTTCCTGCTCACCGTGCAGGGCCTCGGCGCGTTCGCCCTCATCACCCTCGGCGTGCTGCTGAAAAAGTCCCGCGTCGCCCGCCCCGTCATCGCGCCGCTCGTCCGCCGCGAGATTTCCCGCGCCGGCGTGAAGCTGCTCCCGATGTTCATCTTCCTCGCCCTTGCGCTCGGCTTCCTCGTCATCGGCCAGGCGGTGGTGGCTTTGCAGAAAATCGGCGCGTTCGGCTACCTCGGCACCATCATGGTCGTCGTCGTCGTGCGCGAACTCGGCCCGCTCCTCGCCGCCGTGATGGTGCTGGCGCGCGTGGGCACGGCGAACGTCATCGAACTCGGCACCGCCCGCGCCACCGGCGAGGTGGAGGCGCTGGAGGCGCTGGGCATTGACCCGATCCATTACCTCGTCGTGCCGCGCGTCATCGGGCTGGCGCTGGGGACGTTTTCGCTGACGGTCTATCTCATCCTCGGCGCGCTGGTCAGCGGCTACCTGTGGGCGTTCCTGCAGGACGTGCCAATTCTGCCGGGCGATTATTTTCGCCAGCTCGCCGGCGCGCTGCGCGGGCTGGACTTCGCGCTGCTCGCGCTGAAGACCGGCGCATTCGGCTTCGTCATCGCCATCGTGACGTGCTACCACGGCCTCGCGCAACCGCTGCGGCTGGAGGAAGTCTCCCGCGCCACCGTCCGCGCCGTGGCGCAAAGCGTCATCGCCTTCGTCGTGCTGGACGCGCTGTTCATCCTCATCTACCTGCTGGCATGAAACCAAACCGACCAA